>JAYUHN010000378.1:0-9930 GCA_043766965.1 Ramlibacter sp.
CGAGCACGTAGCCGTCGAAATTCAGGTCGGCGGCCGGGCCGAGGCGGCGCAGGTCGTCGCCGACCTGGCGGCCGTTGGCCTCGAACACCATGCCGTTCCAGATCTGGACCGGGTAGTTGTTCAGATTCAGGCACGGATCGTCGGGGAAATGCGGCGCCCCGATCAGCTGGCCCTGCAGGTCGTAGGTCCAGCGGTGCAGCGGGCAGACGATGTTGGCGCGCGTGTTGCCGCGGCCGCGCAGCATCAGCGCCTGGCGGTGCCGGCAGACGTTCGAGATCAGCTCGACGCCGCCCGCGTTGCGCAGCAGCACGCGGCCCTCGCCCTCCTGGGGCAGCGCGTGGTAGTCGCCCACATCCGGCACCGACAGCGCGTGCCCCACATAACGGGGCCCGTGCTCGAACAGGGTCTGCATCTCGCGCTGATGCAGCGCCTCGTCGAAGTAACTTGAAACTGGTAGTTGGCTTGCGGCCTGCTGCAGTTGAAGACTTAAATCAGACATGACGTCCTGACCTAGAGACTCCCCCTATGAAGGGGCAGGGTAAACGCTTTATCCGTGGACTGGCGCGGGAAGGAAGACCGTGAAGGGGAAAGGGATTGTACCCTTGGAGGTTGCTGGAAGACCTCCGCGCTTCAAGCTGCGGTGGTGTGAGCCTGCTCGGGGCGCCCGCCCGGCCCACTTGGAAGCGCCCGGATAAAATACAATTTTCACTGGGAACAAATGGTCAAGGCTCCCTTCAAATCCCCGGCCACCTATGAAGCCGCGCTGGAAGAACTGGAACAGCTCGTGGCGTTGATCGAAAGCGGGCAGTTGCCGCTGGAGCAGTTGCTGACCGGCTATCAGCGCGGCGCCGAACTGCTCGCGTTCTGCCGCGACCGGCTGCAGGCCGTGGAAGACCAGATCAAGGTGCTCGACCAGGGCGCGCTCAAGCCGTGGATACAAGAGTAAGCGTGGCGGGACCGTCGTTCTCGATCGGGCCGTGGTGCACAGCCCACCTGGAGGCGGTCGAGCGCGCGCTGTCGCGCTGGGTCGTCGCCCATGCGCCAGCGGGCCTCGGAGATTCGATGCGCTACGCGGTGCTGGATGGCGGCAAGCGGCTGCGGCCGTTGCTGGTGCTGGGCGCCAGCGAAGCCGTGCACGGCAACGCGCAGGCCGCATTGCGCGCGGCCTGCTCGGTCGAGCTCATCCACGCCTATTCGCTGGTGCACGACGACATGCCATGCATGGACAACGACGTGCTGCGGCGCGGCAAGCCGACGGTGCACGTCAAATACGGGCAGGCGCAGGCCTTGCTGGCGGGCGACGCCCTGCAGGCGCTGGCGTTCGAACTCCTGACGCCGGAAGGCGAGAAAGTTCCTGCCGCGATCCAGGCCGCGCTCTGCCGGCTGCTGGCGCGCGCCGCCGGTCACGAAGGCATGGCGGGCGGACAGGCGATCGACCTGGCGAGCATCGGCCGGCAACTGGGTGAAGACGAGTTGCGGCAGATGCACCGGCTCAAGACCGGCGCATTGCTGCAAGGCAGCGTGATGATGGGAGCGGCCTGCGGCCAGACCGATGCCCGCGCCGACGAGGCGCTCTCGATGTACGGTGCGGCGGTGGGCCTCGCGTTCCAGGTGGTGGACGACATGCTGGACGTCACGGCCGATTCGAGCACACTGGGCAAGACGCCCGGCAAGGACGCCGCGCACGACAAGCCGACCTATGTTTCGCTGCTGGGACTGGAGCGCTCGCGCCAATACGCGCAGGAATTGCTTCTGCAGGCGCGCAGCGCGCTGGCCGGCAGCGGGCTGGCCGACACCCGCGCACTGCTGGCGCTGGCCGAAATGGTCGTCAACCGGGACAACTGACAAATGACAGCGCCACCCTCTTCCTTGCTGCAAGGCATCAACGACCCGGCCGACCTGCGCCTGCTGCCGCGGGCGCAATTGCCGGCGCTGGCCGCGGAACTGCGCGCCTTTCTGCTGGACAGCGTGTCGCGTACCGGCGGCCACCTCGGTTCGAACCTGGGCACGGTGGAACTCACAGTGGCGTTGCACTACGTCTTCAACACGCCATACGACCGGCTGGTGTGGGACGTGGGCCACCAGACCTACCCGCACAAGATCCTCACCGGGCGGCGCGATCGCATGGCGAGCCTGCGCCAGCTCGGCGGCCTGTCGGGCTTTCCGCAGCGCGCCGAAAGCGATTACGACACCTTCGGCACGGCGCACTCGTCGACCAGCATTTCGGCCGCCCTCGGCATGGCGATTGCTGCCAGGCTGAAGGGCGAAGACCGCTATTCCGTGGCGGTCATCGGCGACGGCGCGATGACCGCGGGCATGGCCTTCGAGGCGTTGAACAACGCGGGCGTCGCCGACTGCAAGCTGCTGGTGATCCTGAACGACAACGACATGTCGATCAGCCCGCCGGTCGGCGCCCTGAACCGCTACCTGGCGCGGTTGATGAGCGGTCATTTCTACGCCGCCGCCAAGAACGTCGGCAAGGACGTGCTGAAGGTCGCGCCGCCGCTGTTCGAACTGGCCAAGCGCTTCGAGGAAGGGGCCAAGGGGCTGGTGGTGCCGGCCACGCTGTTCGAGAAATTCGGTTTCAACTACATCGGCCCCATCGACGGCCACGATCTCGACTCGCTGATCCCGACGCTGGAGAACATCAAGTACCTCAGGGGGCCGCAGTTCCTGCACGTTGTGACCAAGAAGGGCCAGGGCTACAAGCTGGCGGAGGCGGACCCGGTGAAGTACCACGCGGCGTCGGGCAAGTTCGATCCGGCCGTCGGTTTCGTCGCGCCCGCCACTCCGTCGCATCCGACCTTCACCCAGGTCTTCGGCCAGTGGCTGTGCGACATGGCGCTGCAGGATTCACGGCTGGTCGGCATCACGCCCGCGATGCGGGAGGGCTCGGGGATGGTCGAATTCGAGAAGCGCTTTCCGCAGCGGTACTTCGATGTCGGCATCGCCGAGCAGCACGCGGTCACTTTCGCGGCCGGCCTGGCCACCGAAGGACTCAAGCCGGTGCTCGCGATCTACTCGACTTTCCTGCAGCGCGGCTACGACCAGTTGATCCACGACGTCGCGATCCAGAACCTGCCGGTGGTGTTCGCGCTCGATCGCGCCGGCCTGGTCGGCGCCGACGGCTCGACCCACGCCGGCGCTTACGACATCGCGTACCTGCGCTGCATCCCGAACATCGCCGTCGCCTGTCCGGCCGACGAGAACGAATGCCGCAAGCTGCTGACGACCGCGTTCCGCCAGGACCATCCGGTGGCCGTGCGCTATCCGCGCGGCGCCGGGGCCGGCGTCGAGATCGAGCCGGGCCTGCAGCAGCTTCCGTTCGGCAAGGGCGAGGTGCGGCGCTGGCGCGCGGGCGCGCCGGACGAGGCCTGCAAGGGCATCGCGATCCTCGCGTTCGGCACGCTGCTCTATCCCGCGCTGCAAGCGGCGGAGCGGCTCGGTGCGACGGTCGTGAACATGCGCTGGGCCAAGCCGGTCGACACGCAGCTGCTGCTGTCGATCGCGAGTCAGCACGAAGCGCTGGTGACGCTGGAAGAAGGCGCCGTCATGGGCGGCGCCGGCAGTGCGGTGGCCGAGGCGCTGAACGCCGCGGGCGTGGCCAGGCCGTTGTTGCAACTGGGGCTGCGCGACGGCTTCATCGAACACGGCGACCACGCGACGTTGCTCGCGATGCAGGGGCTCGATGCCGCCGGCGTCGAGGCATCGGTGAGAGCCCGTTTCGGTGCACTGGTGGAGCGCGCCGCGCCGGCGTTGAAGATCGTCGGCTGACGCTGCGCCGGGTGCGGGTTCACCCCCGCGATTCACAAGGGAAAACCCCCGAAACACGGCGTGTGTGCGTTCCTAGAATGGGCGGCTGCCTGGTTCGAAGCGTCGTTCATGCCGGGCGCGAGCTGTCCTTTCAATGTCCGAGGAGCACCCCCATGGATCGTCGTTCAATCATCAAAAACGCGGGCATCGCCGGCATCCTGGCGAGCGGTATCGCTCCGGCGGTGCATGCGCAGGCGGCCGTGCGGTGGCGCATCGCCTCCAGCTTCCCGAAGTCGCTGGACACCATCTTCGGCGGCGCCGAAACCTTCGCCAAGGCGGTGCGCACCATGTCGGGCGGCAAGTTCGAGGTGTCCACGCACGCTGCCGGCGAGCTGATGCCTGCCTTCGGCGTGGTCGACGGCGTGCAGCAGGGCTCGATCGAAGGTGCGCACACCGCGCCGTATTACTTCTTCGGCAAGAACGAATGTTTCGCCCTCGGCTGCGCGATCCCGTTTGGAATGAACAGCCGTCAGATGACGGCCTGGATGCTGGAGGGCAACGGCCTGAAGCTGATGCGCGAGTTCTACGCGCAGTACAACATGATCAATTTCCTGGGCGGCAACACCGGTGCGCAAATGGGTGGATGGTTCCGCAAGGAGGTCAAGAGCGCGGCCGACCTGAAGGGCCTGAAGTTCCGGATCGGCGGTTTCGCCGGCAAGGTGATCGAGCGCATGGGCGGCGTGCCGCAGAGCATTCCAGGCGGCGACATCTATCCGGCGCTGGAAAAGGGCACGATCGACGCGGCCGAGTGGGTCGGTCCGTACGACGACCAGAAGCTGGGATTTTCCAAGATCGCGCCCTATTACTATTATCCCGGCTGGTGGGAGGGCGGCCCCGAGCTGGACTTCTTCTTCAACCAGAAGGCGTACGACGCGCTCTCCGCCGAAAACAAGGCGATCGTCGAAGCCGCCGCGATGCAGGCCCATGTCACCATGCAGGCCCGCTACGACGCGGTGAATCCCGGCGCGTTGAAGCAGCTGGTGGGCGCAGGCACCAAGCTGCGGCCGTTCCCGGCGGACATGATGAACGCGGCGTTCAAGGCCTCGATGGAGCTGTACGACGAACTCAATGCGAAGAACGAAAGCTGGAGAAAGATCTACGCCGACTTCTCCAAATTCCGCGCCGACCAGAACTTGTGGTTCCGCTTCACCGAAGCCACCTTCGACCGCTTCATGCAGGCGCAAAAGCTGTAGTCCGATGCGGTCGGCTCAGCCCGGCTTGCCATCGAGTCGCGGCCGGGTCAGCACCGGCCAATAGCGCACGGCGTACAGGCCGAAGCCGGCGGACCAGAGCGCCGCGGAGCACAGCACTGCATGGAGCGTCAGCGCCGGCGCAGCCAGCGGCAGCAGCACGCGCACCACTGCGGCTGCGATCACCAGCAGGTAGCAAGCGACGTCCCAGCGGTCCGCGCGCATCGGCCGGCCGGTATGGCCACGCGCGGTGCGGGTCATCATGCCGATGATCAATCCGCCGGCCGCGCCCACTGTGAGCGCGTGCGTGGCCAGCGATGGGGCCACCCAGCCGGCCTGCGCCGCGGCGCGCAGCAGCAGGTGCACCGGGATCCAGGCATAGGCGACATGCAGCACCCACACCAGCGGTGCGCGGTGTGTGGTCCACGGTTGCCAGAGGCGCCAGCGCGCCAGGTGCGCCGTCGCCGCGGCAACTGCGAGCAGCGCCAGCGGCGCGCCCCGCAGCTGCAGCGCGTCGGCTGCCAGCAGCGCCAGCGTCAGGCCGAGCGCGGCCTTTTCCACGGCCGGATGGCGCACGGCCCTGGCGCCCGGCACGCCGTTGTTGGTGAACATCGGGATCACGCGGCCGCCCATCACGGTCATGATGAACAGCACGGCGTCGAGGCCGACCGCGATCCCGATCCAGCCGGGAGCCCGCAGCACACCCAGCTTGTCGAGATGCACTGCCAGCTCGGCCGCCGACAGCAGCAGCAGCATCGCGATGAAGAAATAATTGCGCTTGTTGCCGGCGGCGATGAACGGGATGGCCAGTGCGATCGCCGCGGCCAGCGGGAAAGCGGCATTGACCAGCGCCGCGGCCCAGCCGAACGGTGTCAGCACCAGCACCCGGCCGGCCACCCAGAGCAGCGCCAGTGCGGCCAGCGGGGCCCCGGTGGGCGTCGGCCGGTTCGACCAGTTGCCGCCGGCCGTGAACAGGAAGCCGACGATCACCGCCAGCGTGAAGCCGAACAGCATCTCGTGCGCGTGCCACAAAAGTCCGTCGAGATAGGGCCGGCCCAGCCAGCCGGCGAACTGCAGTGCCCACAGTGGAATCGACAGCGCAGCGAACACGCTGGCCAGCAGGTAGAACGGCCGGAAGCCCAGTTGCCAGAGCGCGAAGCCGCGCGGTCCGCGCACCGGGGGCGCCGGCTCGTCGATGCGAAGGAAGTTTGTCATCGGGCCGTTCCGGCAGGGCGCCGCTCGCGATGGCGGACCTGCCAGGCGAGCGCCGCCCCGGCCACCATGGCAGCGAACAGTGCAATGGCGCCGGCGTTGAACAGCGCGCCCAGTGCGCGCAGGCGCGGGTCGTTCCAGCCGGCGGCCAGCCGCAACAGCAGCGACAGGTGCAGCACGGCGAGCGGAAGGTAGAAGACGTTGCCGAACTGCAGCTTGATCCGTGCCACCGCCGGCAGGATCACAGGCGCGTGGCCCAGCATCATGCTGAGGGTGAAGCCCAGGCCGAGCGCGTGCAGCGCGGTGTCGCGCAACGGCCAGCCGATGGCGGTGGCCGCCCAGGCCGCGCCGGCCACCGCCAGCCAGGCATAGCCTGCCAGCAGGCAGACGGCCATGTAGCGCGCCAGGCCATCGGCGCGCACCGTGCGCCGGGCGATGTCGAATGCGGCCAGCCAGGCGGCCAGCGCCAGCAACGCCGCGCCGTACAACACACCGCCGGCGATCGGCTCGAATGCCGACAGCGCGGCACCGCCGGCCAGCGCTGCCAGCACGAGATACAGCAAGCCATGCGCACCCGGTCTTCGCCGCATCAGTCGCGTCATCTCAAGCCGCTCGGCAGCGATCGTCAGCACCAGGAAGGCAAACCACCAGGGCGCGGTGGCAGCGCTGCCGACACCGACGGCGAAGGCCAGGTTGCCGGCGAACCATGCCAGCGCGCCACCCAGCAACAGCGCCGTATGGGCAGCGCGCTGGCGCAACACGACCTCGATGCTGACACCGATGAAAACGGCCGACGCGGCGACCAGCAGCCATGCACCGGCGTGCGCTTGCCCAAGCAGCAGCGCGACCGCGCCGAGCGCCGCGGCCAGCGGCGCGATCCACGCGCTGCGCAGCTTCACGGCCACCGCCCGCTCGATGCCGATCACCGTTCCCAGAAAGCCGCCGACCATCAGCGCCGCGTGGGCCAGCATGGCATGACCCGGCCAAAGCGCGTTGCCGGTTCCGGGCAACGACAAGCCCGCGCGAAGCAATCCGCCCGCGATGCCGCCCAGCAACGACAGCGCCACCAGCACGAGCAGCAGCAGGCGGGCAATCACCATCCCATGAAGCGCCTGGCGCTTTCGCTCATGCGGTCGGAGCTCCACGGCGGCTCCCACACCAGGTCGACCTTGATCTTGAGGGCGGCCGGCAGGTCGCGGTCCAGTTCGGTCTCGATGTCCCCGAGGATCACGTCGACCACCGGGCAGGCGGCCGAGATCATGGTCACGTCGACCCGCACGATGCCGTCCCTCACGCCGGCGCCGTAGACCAGTCCGACGTCGACGATGTTGAGCGCCACTTCCGGGTCCACCACGCGCCGCAGCGCGTCGAGGATCGGCTGCCGCAGTTCGTCCGGGCCGTCGTAGGGGAAGGGGGCGCTGGTCACGCCGCGCACCGGTCCGCCGGCCGCGCGGCATGGCTGACGAACAGGATGGTGGCCAGCTGCTCGCGGTTGGCTGCCAGGTCGGCCAGCGAATAGCGGTCCAGCACCGCATAGAAGGCTTTCATTGCCGCGCCCAGCACGCCGCGCAGGCGGCAGACCGGGGCGATGCAGCAGCTTCCGCCTTCGTCGAAGCATTCGGCGACCACGGCATGCCCTTCGGTCCGGCGCACCACTTCGCCGATGCCGATCCGTTCGGGCAGCTCGCCGAGCGACAGCCCGCCTCCGTTGCCGCGGACGTTGGCCAGCCAGCCGGTCTTGCCCAGGAAGTGCACCACCTTGGTCAAGTGGTTCTCCGAGACCCCGAACGCCGTCGAGATCTCCGCGATCGTGGCCCGTTGCCCAGGCCGGCTCGCTAGGTAGATCAGGACTCGCAGGCTGTAGTCAGTGAAGGCGGTGAGCTTCATGCGGGTCCGCGAGTCGCTGCGGCGATTGCGGGAAATGCCGCACCACGCGCCTTTGCCGGTGCCAGCAGCCGGTAAGCGTACAGCGCCAGAAACAGCGCGCCGATGGCGAACAGGATGTCGCCCGGAACGCGCATCCAGACCAGCGTTTCCATCACGCGCGAGTGGATGATCTCGGCCGAGCGGGCGTACCACAGGCCCTTGCTGACGCTGGCCCAGGCCTGGTAGATGCCGGCCGGCAGCAGCGACAGGAACACCATCATCGCCAGCCCGACGTTCATGCCCCAGTAGGCGGGTGCGAGCAGCTTGTCCATGTGCAGCTTGCGCTGGTAGAGGCCGCGCAGGCAGAACAGCATCAGGCCGATCCCCAGCATGCCGTACACACCGAACAGGGCCGCGTGGCCATGGGCCGCCGTCATGTTCAGGCCCTGCACGTAATAGAGCGAAGCGGGCGGATTGATCGCGAAACCGAGCAGCCCGGCGCCGACGGTGTTCCAGAAGCCGACGGCGACGAAGCACATCACCGGCCACTTGTACGCGGCCAGCCATGGCATCGCCTGCGAACGCTTCCAGGTCTGCAGCGCTTCCAGCCCGATCATCGTGAGCGGCACCACCTCGAGCGCCGAGAACACCGCGCCGACGGCGATCACCGAAGTCGGCGTGCCGGTGAAGTACAGGTGATGCAACGTGCCCAGGATGCCGCCGAACAGGAACACGATGGTCTCGGCGATGATCGCGCGGTTGGCGCTGCTGGCGCGCACCAGGCCCAGGTTGGTGAAGATCAATGCGACCACGGCGGTGGCGAACACTTCGAAGAAGCCTTCCACCCAGAGGTGGACCAGCCACCATCTCCAGTACTCCACCATCGAGTAGTGGGTGTGCTGGCCCCAGGCCAGCGAGGTAGCGTAGAAGCCGCCGATGCAGCTGGCCGACAGGAACACCATGCCGATCAGGCCGCGCGTTTCCGAGGGCTTCTTCAGCGCCGGCCACAGCGCGCGTCCGAGCAGGAACACCCAGAACAGCAGTCCGACGAACAGCAGGATCTGCCACACCCGTCCCATGCTGGTGAATTCCAGCCCCTGGTTGCCGATCCAGAAGCTGAAGTCCACGCCCTGATGCTGCAGCGTTCCCAGCCAGCCGGTGGCGGTGGAGCCGACCACGATGGCGATCAGCGCCCAGAAGAGGACATCGACGCCCAGCTTTTGCAGCTTCGGCTCCCTGCCGGAAAGCAGCGGAGCGATGTACAGGCCGGTGGCCAGCCACGCGGTGGCGATCCAGAAGATGCCGATCTGCGTGTGCACGGTGCGGCTTACGACGTAGGGCAGCACCTGCGCGAGCGGAATGCCGAAGAAGGCCTGGCCCTCGACGGCGTAGTGCGCGGTGATCGCGCCCATCGCGATCTGGAGCAGCATCAGGCCGACGACGACGAAGAAGTACTTGCGTGTCGCGCGCATCGAGGGCGTGGCGACCGCGCCGAGCAGCGGGTCGTTCGGCAGCGGCCGAGCGGCCTGTTCGTGGCCGGTGCTGCCATGCACCCACAGCATCGCGGCGATCGCGGCGAGCAGCAGGATGATGCTGACCATCGACCAGATCGCGGCCGAGTCCGTCATCGTGTTGCCGACCATCGGATCGTGCGGCCAGTTGCTCGTGTACGACAGGCCGGTCTCGCCCGGACGATCGGTGACCGCGGCCCACGAAGACCAGAAGAAGAAGGCGGCGACCGCCTCGCGGTCCGCCTTGACCGGCAAGGACCCGTCGTTCATCGCGTACTGCTCGCGCAAGGTGGCCAACTCGGGGTCGCTGCCGAAGACGCCATCGATGTGGCGGGCGA
>JAYUHN010000379.1:0-3757 GCA_043766965.1 Ramlibacter sp.
CAGGAACTGGTCTTTGTCCTTGATTGACTGCACTTCGTTATAGGCATTGAAAATTTCGCCCTCGTCCAGGCCAAGCGACTCGGTGATGTACTGGTAGGCATGGGTGTGGATGGCTTCCTCGAAAGCCTGACGCAGCAAGAACTGACGGCATTCAGGCGCGGTGATGTGGCGGTAAGTGCCCAGCACGATGTTGTTGGCAGCCAGCGAATCGGCTGTCACGAAGAATCCCAGGTTGCGCATGACCAGCCGGCGCTCGTCGTCGGTCAGGCCGTTCGGGTCTTTCCACAGCGCAATGTCGCGCGTCATGTTGACTTCCTGCGGCATCCAGTGGTTGGCGCAGGATGCCAAATATTTTTCCCAGGCCCATTTGTACTTGAACGGCACCAGCTGGTTGACGTCGGTCTGGCCGTTGATGATGCGTTTGTCCGCGGCATTGACGCGGCGATGCACCGCGGCTGGTGCTTGCGATGCGCGGCCGGCGACTGCAGCTGCATTGCCCGGAAGGACCGCGCCGTCGTCGAGTGTGCGGGTGCCGGAAGCGGGAGATTCGGAGTCGGTACGCGAAGCGGGCGAATGGCTCGCCTCGCGGCTTTGAATGAAGCCGCCGTTCAAGGGCTTTGGCGATGAGGGCTTGACTTCTTCGTCCCAGGTCAACATAGGTTTTCCAATGCTCGCATTATGTGAGCGGCGATGCGAATTGAAAAGTGTTCGTTCACATCACCGCCCGATTGTGTTGCTCAATTGCATCGGTGTTTTGTCAGAGAACACCGACAGTTTTTTCATCCGGCCGCGTCACTGGCAGGCTTCGCACGTCGGGTCGTCGATCGCGCAGAACTTGATGTCGGTCGCCGGCGTTGTGTCGATCTGCGCCCTCGAAGAATCGATCTGCGCACGCGCGGAGGCAGCGCCCGCGTCGAGCGCGCTCATGCCGCCTTGCGGCTGCCCGCTGGAGGACAACGCATTCAGGCGACCCGACGTGACGGTCGACTTTTCGGTCTGCGTCGCGCTGATCGTGCGCAGGTAGTAGGTGGTCTTCAGGCCGCGGATCCAGGCCAGCTTGTAGGTGTCGTCGAGCTTCTTGCCGGAGACCCCCGACATATAGATATTGAGCGACTGCGCCTGGTCGATCCACTTCTGACGACGGGCCGCCGCTTCCACCAGCCAGGTGGTCTCGACCTCGAAGGCCGTGGCGTACAGCTGCTTGATCTCCTGCGGCACGCGGTCGATGGGCCGCAGCGAACCGTCGAAGTGCTTCAGGTCCATGACCATCACGTCGTCCCATAACCCCAGGCGCTTCAGGTCCCGCACCAGGTAGTGGTTGATGACCGTGAACTCGCCCGACAGGTTGGACTTGACCGAGAGATTGCCGAAGCACGGCTCGATCGATGCGTCGACCCCGATGATGTTGGAGATGGTGGCCGTGGGCGCGATCGCCACGCAGTTGGAATTGCGCATGCCGTCCTGCGCCATTTTCTTGCGCAGCGCTTCCCAGTCCATGGTGGTGGAGCGGTCGACCTGGAGGTACGGGGAGGCGACGGGCCCCTTTTCGTCCCCGTTGTTGCCCCCGCCGCGCTGCTCGGCAAGCAGGTCGAGCGTGTCGAGCGGCAGGATGCCCCGGTCCCACAGCGAACCCTTGTAGCTGGAGTACTTGCCGCGCTCCCTGGCCAGCTCGGTCGATGCCCAGTAGGCGTAGTAGCAGATAGCTTCCATCGACCGGTCCGCGAATTCGACCGCCTGGGTCGAGGAATACGGGATGCGCAGTTCGTAGAGCGCGTCCTGGAAACCCATCAGGCCCAGGCCGACCGGGCGGTGCCGCATATTGGAGTCACGCGCCTTCTTCACCGCGTAATAGTTGATGTCGATCACGTTGTCGAGCATCCGCATGGCGGTGGCGATGGTGCGTTTGAGCTTGTCGTGGTCCAGGACCGGGCTGCCGCCGGCGGCACTGTCCGGGCCCTGCTTCAGGTGCTGCAGCAGGTTCACGGAACCCAGGTTGCAGACCGCCGTTTCGGTGTCGCTGGTGTTCAGCGTGATTTCGGTGCAGAGGTTGGACGAGTGCACCACGCCGGCGTGCTGCTGGGGTGAGCGCACGTTGCAGGCATCCTTGAACGTGATCCAGGGATGGCCGGTCTCGAACAGCATCGTGAGCATCTTGCGCCACATGTCGGCGGCCTGGACGGTGCGGCTCGGCTTGATTTCGCCGAGCTTCGCCTTTGCTTCATAGGCCACATAGGCCTTCTCGAATTCGATGCCGAACTTGTCGTGCAGGTCGGGCACGTTGGACGGCGAGAACAGCGTCCATTCGCCTTTTTCCATCACGCGGCGCATGAACAGGTCGGGGATCCAGTTGGCGGTGTTCATGTCGTGCGTCCGGCGTCTGTCGTCACCGGTGTTCTTGCGCAGCTCGAGAAACTCCTCGATGTCCAGGTGCCAGCTTTCCAGGTAGGTGCAGACGGCGCCCTTGCGCTTGCCACCCTGGTTGACGGCCACGGCGGTGTCGTTGACGACCTTCAGGAACGGCACGACGCCCTGCGATTCGCCGTTGGTGCCCTTGATATGGGAGCCGAGCGCCCGCACCCGCGTCCAGTCGTTGCCCAGGCCGCCCGCGAACTTCGACAGCAGCGCGTTTTCCTTGATCGATTCGTAGATGCCGTCCAGGTCGTCGGGCACCGTGGTCAGGTAGCAGGAGGACAGCTGCGAGCGCAGGGTGCCGGCGTTGAACAGGGTCGGCGTGCTGGACATGAAGTCGAAGCTGGAGAGCACCTCGTAGAACTCGATGGCACGGCTTTCACGGTCGATTTCGTTCAGCGACAGGCCCATTGCGACCCGCATGAAGAACGCCTGGGGCAGTTCGATGCGGGTCTTGCGCTGGTGCAGGAAGTAGCGGTCGTACAAGGTCTGCAGGCCAAGGTAGTCGAACTTCAGGTCACGCTCGGCCTTCAGCGCCGAGCCCAGCTTCTTCAGGTCGAACTGCAGCAGCTTCTCGTCCAGCAGCTCGGCCTCGACGCCGCGCTTGATGAAGCCCGGAAAGTAGTCGCAATAGCTTTGCGCCATCTCCGAGGGCGGCAGGTCGCGGCCCAGCACCTCCTTGAAGATGGTGTGCAGCAGCAGGCGGGCGGTGGCGTAGGTGTAGTCCGGGTCCTTTTCGATCAGCGTGCGCGCCGCCAGGATCGACGCCTTGTAGACCTCGTCCATCGGGACGCCGTCATACAGGTTGCGCATCGTCTCCGCCATGATCGGATCCGGCTTGACGTCGGCGCCGAGGTTCTGGCACGCGGAATCGATCAGGCCTTTCAGGTGCGCGAGGTCCAGCGCGACGCGCTGGCCGCCGTCGATGACATGGATGACCGGCGCCTTGGCCGCCTCGGGCGCGGCCTGCTTGGCGCGCTCCTGTGTGCGCCGCTCGCGGTACAGCACATAGGCGCGGGCGATCTCGTGGTGGCCGCCGCGCATCAGGCCGAGCTCGACCTGGTCCTGCACGTCCTCGATGTGAAACGTGCCGCCGCCCGGACGCGAGCGCAGCAGCGCGCGCACGACCGACTCCGTGAGGCCGTCGACGGTCTCGCGCACGCTTGCCGACGCTGCGCCTTGCGTGCCGTGGACGGCCAGGAAGGCCTTCATCAGGGCGACGGCGATCTTGTTCGGCTCGAACGACACGACGGCGCCGTTGCGACGCAGGATCTGGTAGCCCTGATAGGCCGACGCGGCAGGCGCGGATCGCGCCGCCGGGCGGCTCGCGGCCGGAGCGATCGCTGTC
>JAYUHN010000380.1:0-9927 GCA_043766965.1 Ramlibacter sp.
GCTCGCCAAGGAAGGCATGACCATGATGGTCGTGACCCACGAGATGGGTTTCGCACGCAAGGTCGCCAACCGCGTGATCTTTATCGACGTCGGCGGCCGCATCCTGGAAGACTGCTCGAAAGAAGAATTCTTCGCCCACCCGGAGAACCGGCAGGAACGGACCAAGGAATTCCTGAACAAGATCCTGGCGCACTGAGCAGCGTTCGCCGCCAGACCGGCGCAGCAGGGGCTGCCCCGGTCTGGCTCCCGTTATCTGCGCACGATGACCGCTTCGAGGTACTCGCTTGGCACGACCATCGTGCCATCCGTGGTGCGATTGAATCGCTGCGCCAGCACGAGCAGGTCGTCGGTCAGGGCCGCTTCCTTCTCCGGCCCGACGGCCGCAAAAGCCTTGTGGATGGGGCCGTAGTAGCTGCGGAAAGTGTCGAGCCAGTGCTGCGGCGAGCGGTAGCGGAAAACGAACTGAATGTGGTGCGCTTCGATGCTGGAGATGCGCTCGCCGAACAGCTCGCGCAGCCGCTCCTCGGTGCCCCACAGCGACGGTGACTTGACGCCTGACGGTGGCGGGAGGTGCCGGCCAATCACTTTGAACAGCTCGCCGATAAAACCTGATGGAGTCCAATTCGCGAGTCCGATCTTTCCGCCTGGCCGGCACACCCGTGCCAGCTCTGCGGCAGCACGTTCCTGGTTGGGTGTGAACATGACGCCGAAGGTGGACAGCACCACGTCGAAGGAAGCGTCCGTGAAGGGCAGGTTCTCTGCATCCGCCTCTTCGAACCGGATGGCCAGGCCCTCCGCATTGGCGCGTGCCTTGCCGCGTTCGAGCAGCGCTGCAACGTAGTCGGTCGACACGACATCGCAGCCCCGGCGCGCCGCCGCCAGTGTGGCGTTGCCATTGCCGGCCGCCACGTCGAGCGCCCGCTGGCCGGCCCGCAGATCGAGCGCCTCGCACAAGGTCTCGCCGACGATCTGCAGCGTGGTGCCCACGACGGCGTAGTCGCCGGCGGACCAGGTGGCCTGCTGCTTGAGTTTGAGCGCCGCCAGGTCGGTGGCCGGCGTGGGTGACGAAAGGTCCATGTCAGTAGCTCCTGTGGATGTTCACTTGTTGCGCGGATCGTCCGCGGCGCTCACATAGGTCACACCCCACGGGCCGGTGCCGTGCAGCTGCACCACGGTCTCGCCGGTGGTCCAGGCGTAGTGGCGCATCTGGGCCGGCATGATCGCAATGCTGCCCATCGGAAGCGCCTCGGCCTTGGCCATGTCGAAGCTGTCGCCGCTGCCCAGATGGAATGTCCCGGACAACACGGTGACCCGCTCGACCGCCGGATGCCAGTGCGGTGGAATGCGGTAGTTGGCCGGAAACTTCAATCGGATCGTGAACGGTACGGCCTGGTTCATCGGCCCCTCGATCACGGCAATCTGCGCGCCGGGCGGCAGCGTCGGAACTGAAGCCCAGGTGAGCTTGCCCGGGTCGAGCAGGAGGTGGTGATGCGCGTCTTGTGCATTGGCTAGCGGGGCGGCCAGGCCCAGGCTGATGCCCAGCACAACGGTGCTGCGGGCAAGCTTCGAGAGCAGTTGACGGGCGAAAGCGGGGTGAGTCATAAGGGTTTTCCGGGAGTTGTTAAGGACGTGCCCATGGTCGGTGGGCCCGCGTCGGGGCGGGTCCCTGCAAAGGGGACAAAAAAGGTGACAGACGGGTCTGCAGGACCCAGAATCCGCCCACACAGGCGAGGAGTCCGGCGCGCATGGAGGAGCGGAGCAATTCATTCGGTTACTGGCTGCGTCGCCGCCGCAAGGCGCTCGATCTGACACAGGCTGCGCTGGCGCTGAAGGTCTGCTGTTCCCCGGCCGCCATCAAGAAGATCGAGGCCGAGGAGCGCCGGCCGTCGCGCGCGCTGGCGTTGCGCCTGGCCGAACACCTGGTCATTGCGGAGCCGGAACGGTCGGCTTTCGTGCACGCGGCCCGCACGCTGGGGGCTGGCGCGTCCCTCCTCGTGGCGGACCGTCCCTTCGATGGCGGCGAATCCGGCCGGTCGGGCTCCCCCGCTGCAGCGCAGGCGGCGTCGCCGCTGGTGGGCCGTCAGGTTGAATACGAGCGTCTGCTCGGATGGGTTGCTCAGTCGCGGGATGGCCAGGGGCAGGTTGTGCTGATCCGGGGTGAGCCCGGGATCGGCAAGAGCCGGCTGATGCACGAGGTCGCGCGCGAGGCCCGGGCCCGTCACTTGCCGGTGCTGTCGACCAACTGCTATGAGATTGAGCGTGGCATCGCTTACCAGGCCGTGATCGACCTGGCCAGCCAAGCCTGCGAGGCGCTATCCGAGGCGCAATTGCGCCAGATCGCGCCGATCCTTCTGTCTGAAATCGCCGCGCTGGTGCCGGCCGTCGCGGCCCGCCGGGCCGACCTGCCGGACCTGGCCGAAGATTTTCCCGAAGCCCGGCAGGCCCGGCTGTTCCGCGCGCTGATGCAGTTGTTCGACGCGTTGGGGCAGCACCAGCGCGTGGTGCTGGTGATCGACAACATCCAGTGGGCCGACGACGCGAGTTTGCGCTTCGCCCATTTTCTGGCGCGGCAGAGCGCCAACCGACCGATCCTGCTGGCATGTGCGTACCGGGACGACGAGCTCGCCGGCAGCGACCAGCTCAACCAGCTGGTCGACAGCCTCGGCCGTGAGGAGCACGTGCGGACGATGACCCTGGCGCGGCTTGGTCCGGGCGACGTTGACGCATTGCTGCGCCGCCTGGACCACCCGAAGCTTGTCGCCCCGGGGCTGGCCGCCCGGTTGCACCGCGAGACCCAGGGCAATCCGTTCTTCCTGTGGTCGATGGTTCAGTCGCTGTGCGAGGGTGAATCGTCGGTTCAGGACGGTGCCCAGTTGCCGGTGCCTGGCGCACTGCGCGACTCGGTGCGCGCCCGTCTGGCCCGGGTCCCGGCAGCCGACCGGGCGCTGCTGGAACTGGCTGCCGTGTTCGGCCGCCGGTTCGAGGTGGAAACATTGCTGGCACTGGCCGACGCGCCCGAGGAACGTGTGTACGAGAGCATCGATTCGCTGGTCGGGCGCAGGCTGCTGCAGGAGGAAGCGGACGCTGGCTTCTACGACTTCAGCCACGACAAGGTGCGCGAGGTGGTTTATGGTGACATCGGCGCCGGCCGGCGCCAATTGCTGCACCGGCAGGTGGCGCAACAGCTGGAAGCGCCGGACGCCGGTGGCCTGACCCATGAGCGCACGGCGCGGTTGGCCGAGCATTACGAACGCGCCCGGGTCTGGCCCAAGGCTGTCCACTTTCTCGCGCTCGCTGCTGAGGAATCGCGCAAATTGTTCGCGATGGGGGAGGCCCTGCAATGGTTCGACCGGGCCGTCGGACTGTTGCGGGCGCACCCGACGGCGGCGACGCCGGCACAGCAGTCCGCGCTGTTCGAAGGGCGCGGCGTGGCGCGGGCCCAGGCCGGCCAGACCGACGGCGCGGTGGAGGATTTCCAGCGGGTGATCGACGGCGCACGGGCGCACGGTGAGCACGCGCACGCGCGTGACGTGCTGATCCAGCTCGGCATGGCCTACCGGCGTGCCGATGCCTACGATCGCGCGACCGCCTGCCTCGACGAGGCGCTGGCCGTGTCGCGCGAGATGCAGGAGGAGCGCCACGTCGCCGACACCCTGTACCACCTGGGCACGGTCGCGTGGAGCAACGGCCGCAACGACCTGGCGATCGCGCACCACCGCCAGGCGGTCGAGATCTGCCAACGACTCGGGCTCGACGATCTGGTTGCGGTCCAGGCGTTCCATGGCCGCGGCGAGGCGCATTTCGCCAACGCTGAACCGCTGCCGGCGATCGAGGCGTTCTCCCGCTCGCTGGTGCTGGCGCGGGGCATTGGGGACCGCAGTTACGAGTCCGAGAATCTGTTGATGATTGGTTGGGCCTGTACCGGCCACATGGGGCTGGCGGACTACGGTCGCGCACTGGTGCACTTCGACGAGGCGCTCGCAATCACGCGGGCAGCCGACCTGCAGTGGCACCTCGGACCGACGCTGATTGGGCGTGCCTACGTCATGATCGCGCTCGACCGTTGGGCCGAAGCAGCGGCTGACCTGCGCGAGGCGCTGCCCCGGCTGGAAACGCTGGGTCTGGTGCGCTACCAGATGATGGCGCACGACGCCCTGGGGTGCCTGTGGCTGGAACAGGGCGGACACGCCGATGCGTTGCGGCACTTCGAGTGCGGCCTGAGTCTGGCCCACGGCGCCGGCATCCGGTACTGGCTGGCGCGACTGCTGGCCAAGCAGGCGATCGCGCGATCGCGCTGCGGCCTGCCGGTCGACTGCGCGGGGCTTGAGGCCGCCCTCTCGGAGGCGCAGCACCACCGCGAGGGCTGGCTCAGCGTCGGCTGCCTGGAGGCGCTGGCGGAGCTGGCGCTGGAGCGAGGCGATGCGTCGGTCGCCCGGCAGCATGCCGAGCACCTGCTGGCCCTGGCTCGCGCCGGCTCACTGCGCGAACTGCAGGCGCGGGCCGGTCGACAGCTTGGGCTGGCCTGGCTGGCGCTGGCTTCCTGGGACGCCGCCGACGCTGTGCTGCACGAGGCGCTGGCGCTGGCGCAGCGGATCGGCCACGCGCGGCTGGCGCGGGACTGCCAGGCCGCGCTGACGCAGGTGAGTGCCGCGTGCAGCGAGGCCCGGCTAGCCAGTGCCCGTTGAAAGCGAGGGCGCCGGAACCGGCTGGCTCCACTGGTCGCCTGCGACAATCCGGCAATGGATTCGCCCGCGCCTTCGCACACCCAGACCCTCACCATCATCCGCCCGGACGACTGGCACTTGCACATGCGCGATGGGGCCGCGCTGAAAGCAGTTGTGCCGCACACGGCGGCGCAGTTCGGCCGCGCGATCATCATGCCCAACCTGCGGCCACCGGTCACGACGGCGGCGCAGGCCGTTGCGTACCGCGAGCGCATCCTCGCCGCGGTGCCGGCGGGCCTGTCGTTCGAACCGCTGATGACGCTCTACCTCACCGACAACCTGCCGCCGGACGAGATCCGGCGTGCCCGTGCGGCGGGCGTGGTGGCCGTGAAGCTCTATCCGGCCGGCGCCACCACCAACAGCGACGCCGGTGTGACCGACATTCGCAAGACCTACGCGACACTGGAAGCGATGCAACACGAAGGCCTGGTGCTGCTGGTGCACGGCGAGGTGACGTCGCCCGAGATCGACCTGTTCGACCGCGAGGCGGTGTTCATCGACACCCAGCTGATCCCGCTGCGGCGCGACTTTCCGGAACTGAAGATCGTGTTCGAGCACATCACTACGCGCGAGGCCGCGCAGTACGTGCATGGCGCCGACCGTGCTATCGCGGCAACCATCACCGCGCACCACCTGCTGTACAACCGCAACGCGATCTTTACCGGCGGCATCCGGCCGCATTACTACTGCCTGCCGGTGCTCAAGCGCGAAAGCCATCGCCTCGCGCTGGTAGAGGCGGCGACACGCGGCAGCCCGAAGTTCTTTCTCGGCACCGACAGCGCGCCGCACCCGGCCCACCTGAAGGAGCACGCGACTGGTTGTGCCGGCTGCTACACGGCGCATGCGGCGATCGAGCTGTATGCCGAGGCCTTCGAGGCTGCGGGTGCACTGGACAAGCTGGAGGCTTTCGCCAGCTTCCACGGCCCGGCCTTCTATGGCCTGCGGCGCAACGCGGAAACGCTGACGCTGCGCCGCGAACCATGGACCGTGCCCGACAGTTATGCTTTCGGCGACGCGCAGCTCAAGCCCTTGCGCGGTGGAGAAACGATGAACTGGAAGGTGGAATCATGAACGTTGCTTTCCTGCTCGACGCGGACAACCTGTCATCGGCGTCCGACGTCGACCAGATCTTCGACCACCTTCGCGGCCTTGGAATGATGGTCTCGGTCCGGCGCGCTTACGGTGGCACCGAAAAGCTGACCGGCATCAAGGAGGTGCTGCGGCAGCACGCCGTGCGTTCGTTCGTCAACCAGGGCAAGGGCACGACCGACGCCGCGCTGATCATCGACGCGATGGACCTGCTGCACCACGACGCGCTGCCGGGGATGGTGGCGATCGGTTCCAGCGATGCGGATTTCGCGCCGCTGGCAGTGCGTTTGCGCGAGGATGGCATTCGAGTCCTCTGTTTCGCGCTGCGGGACAAGGCGGACAGCGAGGCACTGGCTTTGGTGTACGACGAGGTGGTCTATCTCGACGGCGGGGCGCGCGCGGTGCGGCCGGAGCCGGCGGCGAGACCGGTACCGGCCCCGGCACGCAAAGCGCCTGCGGCAAAGAAGACCGCTGTGCGCGCAACCGCGGTCAAGCCTGCCGCGGCGCCGAGGGCCAGTCCCAGCAAGATGTTCGCGACCGACGATGAATTCGAAGACATCCTGGCGGCGGTTCCGGCACTGCTCAGCGGCGAACCGGTGCCGCTCAACGACGTCACCAAGCAGTTGCGGGACGCCAAAGTGCTGGGCCGAAGCGCGAAATCGACCACGCTGCTGGGCCGGTATGGCGGCGATTTCCGGCTGACGCCGGAGCGCAATCCGGCTTATGTTCAATGGATCAAGAGGGCAGGTCAGTAGCCGCGACCGCGGCCGCAGCCGCAGCCGCGGTCGACTGGAGCCGACCATGGTATTTGCCATGGCGCCATCCGGGCGCACGAGTGGCGGCGCGCGTGAACGGAGGCATGACGCTGCATGAAGCGCTGAACCTCGAGCCGGGCGCACCGGTGCGATTCGTCGAACAGTCTGCGCTGCCGACCGGGCAGGCCTACGAACATTACGTCGCGGGCAGCGGCAATTGCCCGGTGCGGCCCGGCCTGCACGACTTCTTCAACGGCATCTGCTGGCTCGGCCTGCCTGGTTTAAAGTCGGCGCTGAATCGGCTGCAGGCGGCCGAAATCGGGGCGCACGGGGTGGCGGGCGTGCGCGGCCCGGTGCGCGATGCGATCACCCTGTTCGACGAAAACGGTGCCCTGCTCGATGCGCCGCCCGAACTCTGGTCGGCGCTGCTCGGGCGCGATTGGCGTCGGTTGTTCGTCGAGCTGCGGCCACTGTGGGCGCAGGCCCGGCTGCTGGTCGTCGGCCATGCGCTGCTGCAAAAACTGGTGTCGCCGCGCAAGGAGTTGACCGCCCACGTCTGGCGGTTCCCGGTGTGCTGCGACTCGCTCACCGCCGCCGACGCGGCACTGTCGGTTCAGCTCTCGGTGGCGGCGTTGGCCGGCAAGCCGTTCACGCCCCTGCCGCTGCTCGGGATTCCCGGCTGGTGCGCCGGAAACGAGCAGCTTTGCTTCTATGATGACGCGCAGGTCTTTCGTCCACGCACCGCCCCTTGATTTCCATCGGCGGGTCCTCATCTGTCGCGATGGATTTCACACTCATTCCGGAGAGTTCATGAAACGCATCTTCCTGTTCGTGCTGACCAACCTGGCCGTCGTGGTGGTGCTGGGTGTCGTCGCCAGCTTGCTCGGGGTCAACCGCTATCTCACGGCGAGCGGGCTGAACATGGGCATGCTGCTGGGTTTCGCGCTGGTGATCGGTTTCGGTGGCGCGATCATTTCGCTGCTGCTGTCCAAGACGATCGCCAAGTGGAGTTCGGGCGTGCGCCTGATCGACGCGCCGCAGAACGCGGACGAAGCCTGGATCGTCGAGACCGTGCGCAGGTTCGCCGACAAGGCCGGCATCGGCATGCCGGAGGTCGGCATTTTCGAAGGCGAGCCCAATGCGTTCGCGACCGGTGCCTTCAAGAACAGTGCGCTGGTCTGCGTGTCCACCGGGTTGCTGCAAGGCATGACGCGCGAAGAAGTCGAAGCAGTGATCGGCCACGAGGTGTCGCACATCGGCAATGGCGACATGGTCACGATGACGCTGATCCAGGGCGTGATGAACACTTTCGTGGTGTTCCTGTCGCGCGTGATCGGTTACTTCGTGGATGGATTCCTGAACCGCGGCGCCAATCGCTCGGGTCCCGGCATCGGCTACTACATCACCACCATCGTGCTGGACATCCTGTTCGGTTTCGTGGCCGCGATCATCGTGGCCTGGTTTTCGCGGCAACGTGAATTTCGTGCGGACGCAGGTTCGGCGGCGTTGATCGGGCGCAAGCAGCCGATGATCAACGCGCTGGCCCGCCTCGGCGGGATGGTGCCCGGCGAGTTGCCCAAGGGTCTGCAGGCGTTCGGCATCACGTCGGGCGTCGGCAAGCTGTTCTCGACCCACCCGCCGATCGAAGAGCGCATCGCGCGGTTGCAGGCCGCACCAGCCTGAGGCGCCGGCAAAAGCGTTGTCATTCCCGCGCAGGCGGGAACCCAGGGCGGCTCGCCTGAAATAAACCGCTGTCATTCCCGCGCAGGCGGGAACCCAGGGTCTTGGCTCGGTGCCGTGTCGCATGGCGCAATGCGCCGGCAGGTCCGGACGCTCTGGATTCCCGCCTACGCGGGAATGACGATGATTCCCGCCGACGCGGGAATGACGGTTATGGCCCACCTGCGCGGGAATGACCGGGTCCCCCCGCCTGCGCGGTATTGAAGCTCAGGCCAATGTCCGGCGCACTTCGTTCGGGTCCATGCCGTACATCTCGGCGAAGGCTTCGACGCTCAGACCGCTGGCCTGGAACGCCCGCGACAGGGCTTCGCGTTTTGCCGCGGTCTGCGCCAGTTGCGCCAGTGCCTGTTCGAGGATCTCGTTGGAGCTCGCGTCCTGTGTCCGCATGCGCTCGGCGTATTCCGGCGGCGTCAGGCCCGAAGCCTGGATGGCGGCCGTCAGCCGCGAGACCACGCGCGGCCGCAGGTCTTCCCTGGTGCGCAGCTGCCGGCGCCGGAACACTTCCATGATCGCGTGATGCACATGCTCCGGCGCCACCGGCGCGACCGGCTGGCCATCCAGGTCGTGCCGCTGCTGCCCGGTGGCGACGCTTTCGAGATACGCCGTGGAGCGCGCGTGCAGCCCCAGCGCGACCTTCAGGTCTTCTTTCTTGAAGGCATCCGGATGGCGGGCCAGCAGGTCGTCGAAGACGCCGATCTTCAGCGGCTTGAAGCGGGCGCCGAACAGTTGCGGATGAAGCTCGAACAGCTTCTCGAGCACCGGATGCGCCTGCCGCGGGTTCACCGGCGCCTTGCGCTGCTGCTGCGGCTGCTTGGGGTGCGCAGGATCGGCGGCCGTGGGCGCGGCGGCCTGGCCTTCGTCGGGAGCGGAAACGGTGTCGGTCATTGTGGATGGAAGTTGGATGTTCTGAGGGCGTCCCGGGCCACCGCTTCGCCGACTCGGATTCCGTCCACGCCGGCCGACAGGATGCCGCCGGCGTAGCTGGCGCCTTCGCCGGCGGGAAAAAGCCCCCGCACATCGAGGCTCTGATAGTCCTCGCCACGGGTGATCCGAAGTGGCGACGAGGTCCGTGTTTCCACGCCGGTCAGCACGGCATCCGGCATGTCGAAGCCGCTGATTTTGCGCCCGAACGCCGGCAGCGCCTCGCGCAACGCGGCAATGGCATAGGCGGGAAGCGCGTCGGCCAGGTCGCCAAGCGTGACGCCCGGCTGGTACGACGGCTCGACGCCACCCAGTTGGGTCGAGCCGCGTCCGGCGATGAAATCCCCCACCAGCTGCCCCGGGGCGCGGTAATTGCCGCCCCCCAGCACGAAGGCATGGGACTCGAGTTGCCGCTGCAATGCGATGCCGGCCAGCGGGCCGCCCGGATAGTCGGTCGGCTCGATGCCCACCACCATCCCAGCGTTGGCGTTGCGCTCGTTGCGCGAATACTGGCTCATGCCATTGGTCACCACCCGTCCCGGCTCTGAGGCTGCCGCGACCACCGTGCCGCCGGGACACATGCAAAAGCTATACACCGAGCGGCCATTACTGGCGTGATGCACCAGCTTGTAATCAGCCGCGCCGAGTAGCGGATTGCCTGCATTTTTTCCGTAGCGGGCAGCATCTATCAACGATTG
>JAYUHN010000381.1:0-3751 GCA_043766965.1 Ramlibacter sp.
CCGCAGGTCGAGGGTGAACAGGCAGCGCCCCGGCACCACGTTGGTCGAGCCGTTCGGCACCTGCAGGATGCCGATGGTGCCGACCGAATTGCCGTCCCGCGCCGCCCGCTGCTCGACGAACAGCGCCAGCTCGGCAACGCCGACCGCTGCGTCACGCCGCTTGTCCATCGGTGTCGTGCCGGCATGGCTGGCCATGCCCATCACTTCGCACTGGTAGCGCACGCCACCGTTGATCGACGTCACGATGCCCAGTGGCAGGTCGAGCTCGGCCAGCACCGGCCCTTGTTCAATGTGCACTTCGACGAAGCCGAGATACGCCGCCGGATCGCGCCGCAGCGCAGGGATGTCGCCCGCGTGCAGCCCCGCGTGCTGCATGGCGTCGCGCATGCTGATGCCGTCCGCATCCTTCTGCTCCAGCCAGGCGGGATCGAACTGGCCGATCAGCGAACCCGAGCCGAGGAAAGTCGCTTTGTAGCGCTGCCCCTCTTCCTCCGCGAAGCCGATCACCTCCAGATCGAACGGCAGGCGCTTGCCCTGACGCGACAACTCGGCGACGCAGGCCATCGGCGTGAAGATCCCCAGCCGGCCGTCGTATTTGCCGCCGTTGCGCACCGTGTCGTAATGCGAGCCGGTCATGAGGCGCCTCGCATCCGGCGTTGCCGACCGGTACACGCCGACCACGTTTCCCACCGCATCGATTCCCACCTCGTCGAAGCCGCACTCGTGCATCGTGTCCGAGATCTGCCTGGCGCAGGCGCGGTGAGCATCCGTCAGGTAGGTGACCGTGAGCTGGCCCTTCTCGGCGAACCCGGAGTCGCTGTACTGCGCCAGCCGTTCGTGCCAGTCCCAGACCTTGTTGCCCAGCACCGGCTGCGCGTCGAACTTGTCGTTGAGGCGCAATTCCACGACGCGATGGACATTGCGCAGCGCTTCGGCCAGCTCGAATTCGGGGTGGTGATCCAGCCGGCGCTGGAAGGTGTCGATGATTTCCCGTCGCGACAGGCCGGTGCCACGCGGACCGCGCACCGCCAGGATGAACGGAAACCCGAACTTCGCGCTGTAGGCGGCGTTGAGCTGCTGGATCTGCGCGAACTCCTGCGGCGTGCATTGCGCAAGGCCGGCCCCGGTTTGCTCGTCGGTCGATTCCGCGGTGAGGCTCCTGCTCACCATCGCCTTGCCCGCGAGCTCGGGATGGGCGCGCAGCAGTTTGAGTTGCGCCGGCTTGCCGGCATCGGCGACGATGCGCGCCATCGTGTGCTTCAGGTGCGGCAGCGAGCGGAACGGCCGCTGCGTCAGCGCCGCTTCGGCGATCCACGGCGAGTGCTCGTACAGGCCGTCCAGCAGCGCCGCAGCGGCGGCAGTTGGCGCCGCGTTGACCTGGTCCAGTGTCAGTGCCATGGCTAGCCTTCGAAAGGGTGAACTTGCCGCCAGTGCCGCGCGATGTCGATGCGCCGGCAGATCCAGACCCGGTCGTGGCGCTGCACGTGGTCCAGGAAGCGCTGCAGTGCGACGATGCGACCGGGACGCCCGAGCAGCCGGCAGTGCATCCCGACACTCATCATCTTGGGCGAAGCATCGCCCTCGGCATACAGCGCCTCGAAGCTGTCGCGCAGGTAGTTGAAAAAATCCTGGCCTTGGGCAAAGCCCTGCGGCAGCGAGAAGCGCATGTCGTTGGTGTCGAGCGCGTAAGGCACGACCAGGTGCGGCACGACGGCGCCGTCGGTCTTCCTGACTTTCATCCAGAAGGGCAGGTCGTCGCCGTAGTAATCGCTGTCATAGGCGAAGCCGCCGAAGTCCGCGACCAGCCGCCTTGTGTTGGGGCTGTCGCGGCCGGTGTACCAGCCCAGCGGCCGTTCGCCCGTCAATCGCTCGATCGCCTGCATCGCCAGTCGCATGTGTTCGCATTCGGTGGCTTCGTCGACAGCCTGGTAGCTGATCCAGCGCCAGCCGTGGCAGGCAATCTCGTGTCCCAGTTCCCTGAAAGCCGCGGCGACTTCCGGCTGTCGCTGCAGCGCCATCGCCACGCCGAACACGGTCAGCGGCAGGCTGCGCTGTTCGAACTCGCGCAGAATCCGCCAGACCCCGGCGCGCGATCCGTATTCGTAGATGCTTTCCATGCTCAGGTGGCGATCGGGAAACGCCGGCGGGTTGAACATCTCCGAAAGGAACTGCTCGGACCCGGCGTCCCCGTGCAGCACCGAGTTCTCGCCGCCTTCCTCGAAGTTAAGCACGAACTGCAGCGCGACCCGCGCGTTGCCAGGCCATTGCGCCTGGGGCGGATGGCGGCCGTAGCCCGCGAGGTCGCGCGGATAGGCAGCGGTGCTGTCGTAAGTCATTGCGTCGGATGGTCAGGTCGGGGCCAGGCTCTCCTGGTCGCACTGTATACACTCTTGCGGACGAAACTTCCAAGGAACGCCGGTGGGTTTGAGCACGCACGTCCTGGACACCATGCATGGTTGCCCGGCTGCCGGCATGCAGCTGGAGCTGTACGCGGTTGCAGGGGAAACGGCGACGCTGGTGAAGCGCCTGACGCTGAACGCCGACGGCCGCCCTCCGGGCGGTCCGCTCTTCGGCGACGGCGAGCTCAAGGCGGGAAGGTACCGGCTGCTGTTCGACGTGGCCGCGTACTTCAAGGCGAAGGGCGTTGCGCTGCCGCAGCCGAACTTCCTGGACCGGGTGACGCTCGACTTCGGCGTGGCAGACCCGGCGCAGCACTACCATGTGCCGCTGCTGGTGAGTCCGTGGAGCTATTCGACCTACCGGGGGTCTTAAGCGGGACTGCATCCCCACCGGTGCTGTCATCCCGTCCTGGCCTGTCATCCCGGCCTGCGAGCCGGGATCCATCTTCGCCCGCAAACACGGTCGGACGGAGCCTGGATCCCGGGTCAGGCCCGGGATGACAAATCTTGGCGACTCAATCCTGTCCCTCGGTCAGGGTGTCGAGCTGGAAGCGGCCGCTCTTGTGCCACAGCCAGGTGTCGGTCCACACCACCTTGCCCATGCGCGCAGGCGCCGGAAAGGGCGCGGCCGCGCGCACCGTGCGCTCGATCTCGGCGACCACTTCGGGCGCATGCGATGGCTTGCGCATCCAGTGCAGCGAACGCACCCGGCCCTGGCCGTCCAGGTCCACCTGCAGCGTGCCGATCGCGTACAGCATCGGCGGCAACCGCCCCTTGTAGATGCGGTCCTTGTTCAGGCCGTACAGGTGGCTGGCGGCATCCGCGCGGTAAGCGCGCGGCGTGGCCGCACCGGAGGCACGGGAGCCGGTCACCGGCGTTGCGCCGGCCGCCACTTCCGCGGCGGGCGTGGTGGCAGGGTTCGGCGCCTGGCTCGAGGCCGGAACGACTTCGACGCTCTTTTCGTACGAAGGCAGAGGGGAGGAAGTGCATCCGGGCAGCAACGCCGCCACGCCGCCGGCCAGAGCGGCCAGGGCGATGCGCCATCGTTCCAGAATCCTGATCATGAAGTCTCCAGTGCCGGGGCAAATGCTCACGCTGAGCTTACAACGCATCGTGCCCGGACGCGTTGCCGTTTACATTGCTTTTACCGGAGGAACTTGCTGTTGACCACGAATGAATTCACCCGGCGGTTGTCGACCCGGCAGGCGGTGCTGGTTGTCGTTGCCGCATCGGAAGGATCGGTGCCACGCGAAGCCGGCGCGTGGATGGGTGTGTTCCCGGACCACGTTGTCGGCACGATCGGCGGCGGCCATCTCGAGCTGCAGGCGCTGGAGGAAGCGCGGCGTCGGCTG
>JAYUHN010000382.1:0-3750 GCA_043766965.1 Ramlibacter sp.
GAGGCCCCTGCCGGGGCGTTTGAAGAAGCGCTCGATCAGCTCGAATTCACCCATGGCCTGAGCATAGCGGGCTCCGGCAGGGGAGAGGCGTCAGCCGCGGGCGCCGCGGAACCGCTCGGCCGCCTGTCGGCTCACTTCGGCCAGCAGGCGCTCCCTGGCCTGGCGCTGGCGCAGCCACTTCGCATCGTTGGCGCCCATGTCGGCCGACAGACGCAGCAGGTCGATGCCCGGCGCTGCGCCGACTGCAAGCGAGTGCGCGTCGATCTGGTTCATCGTCAGCACGATGTGGTCGCGCAGCGCCATGTGTTCGCCGCTTACCGGGTCCACGTACACCGCGTCGAGGCCGAAGCGGCAGGCCTGGAAGCGGTTGTAGGTGTAGACCATGTAATCGTCCTCCTGCGGCTGGAACGGCTGCGAGGTCAGGAACCAGGCGCCGAGCGACTGCACGAAGCCGGCCAGCGCGGCGGCGCGTTCCACCGTCAGGGGTGTATCGAACACCCGGATCTCGATCGTTCCATATTCCGGTTTGGGCCGGATGTCCCAGTAGAAGTCCTTCATGCTCTTCACCACGCCGGTGCGAGTGGTCTTGGCGAAAAAGGCGCCGAACTCGTCCCAGCTCAGGGTGAAGGGAGCGCGGCCCGACATCGGGAAAGCGAACACGGAATTGAGCCGGGCCGAATCGAACTGCGTGTCCTGGCCCTGCACGAAGGGCGACGAGGCCGACAGCGCGATGAAGTGCGGGATGTAGCGCGACATGCGGTGCAGCATCAGCAACGCACTGTCGGCATCGGGGCAGCCGATGTGCACGTGCTGGCCGAAGATGGTGAACTGCTTGGTGAGGTAGCCGTACAGCTCGGAGAGTTCGCGGAAACGCGGCCGGTCGTAGATGCGCTGTTCGTGCCACTGCTGGAACGGGTGCGTGCCGCCACCGGCGATTGCGATATTGAGTTTGTCGGCGCACCTGACAAGCGCATCGCGGATCTGCGACAGCTCGCCCAGCACGTGCGCCGAAGACTGGCACACGCCGGTGGAGATCTCGATCATGCTGGAGGTCATTTCCGGCACGACGGCACCCGGCAGCGCGATCTTCGCCATCAACCGCAGCATCTCGTCGGAATACGGCGCCAGGTCGTAGTCGTTGGTGTTGATGAGTTGCAGTTCGAGCTCGACGCCCAGCGACAGCGCGGCCGACTGCCGGAACGGTTCGAGTACCGCTTGCCGCCCCGCGGCGGCGGCTTCGATGGCTGCCGCGTCAGTCACGCAGTTCTCCCGGTTCGGTGACGCTCGAATCAGGCCCCCAGGGCCGCGAACTCTCGCCGGCGCGGTGCACGGCCATCGTCGCCATCATCGCGCCCAGCACTTCCATCAGCAGGATCGCGGGCAGGGCGATGCGCGCAATCAGCGGCAGCCCCGGCGAGCTGGTGGCGAACTGCGAAACCAGCAGCAGCGCCACCGACGACATCGGCGACATCGCGAAGCCGGTGTAGAGCGCCTGGCGCAAGCTCAGGCCGCTGCCCCAGTTGGCCGTCGCCACGCCGACCACCTTGGCCACGCCGCGCGCGAGCACCAGGGCGGCCACCAGCTGCGCTGTGGGCGTGTTCCATTGCGCATTGGCCGCGACCACCGACACCAGCACGAACATCAGCATCGTCAGCAGCGAGCCGGCGGTGCCGAGTTGCCGCGGCCAGGCCCAGGGCCGCGGATTGAGTTGCTTGAGCAGCATTCCGCCGAGCAAGGCCGCCAGCGGCGCAGAACCCCCGAAGTGGGACGCCAGCGCCGTGCCCGCGGCCAGCAGCGCCATGAACAGCATCGACGTGTTTTCGCTGGCCGGACTCATCACCCGCAAGGCGAGCCGCAGCGCCAGTGCGACGATCGCTCCCACCACCACCGACAGTCCCAGCACCACCAGGATCGGGTAGACCAGGTCGCCCCATTCCTTGTGCGGCCGGTACATCACGTTGGCGCGTGCGCTGCACAGGGTCAACGCATACAAGGTGCTGAGCGTCGAGAGCACCATTGCGCGCTCGGTCACCGGACCGGAGGCGCGGGTGTCGATCACGATCCGGCCCAGCACCGCAGGCGAGGCCGCTATCGCGATCATTGCCAGCGACTGGGCGACGTCGGGGGGCACGTTGAGCTCCCGCAAGACGTAATAGACGATCACCAATGTCAGCAGCGACTCGAGCACGCTTTGCAGCAGCACCATGGGGTTGTGCCGGAACCAGCGCAAGGGGATGCGCCCGCCGGCTTCGAACAACACCACCGCGACGCCGAGCTCGAGCAGGAACAGGCCGATGCCCTGCAGCGGCCAGGCTGCACCGGTGAACCCGCCGAGCCCGGCCAGCGCGCCGACCAGCGAATAGCCGACCACCTTGGGCAATCCCGCGTAACGCTGTCCCAGGTGACCGATGACGGCCGCGAAACCCAGCAGCAGGGACCACTGCACGGTCGGCAATCCGGCCGATGGCTTCAGCCACTCCGCCCAGATCGCCGTGATTTCATTCATGTCGGTGAGGTTCCCGGCGCACTGTACCGCGCAGGCTCAGCCGCAGCTGTAGGACATTGCGCCAGTGCCGGCTGCTCACGCTCCGGCGGGGAGCAGGAAGCTGGCCGGACGCGTTCGCAAGCGCGCCAGGATGGCCTGCCGGATGCGCAGCCGGTCGGTAGCGCCGACACTGTGGGCCCGTAACGCCATTCGGAAAGCAAAGTAAAAGCTGACGCCGAGGTTGAGCATGCCGATGAAGGGAATCGCAGCCACGCACCACCACAGCTGCGACATCTGCAACGCCTGCGGCCCGTACGCCGCTGCCGCTGCCGCCAGCTGGCCAGTGGACAAGGTGACATGGCGCGCCTGCAACCCGAGCCCGAAGAAATCCAGTACCGGCGGCAGCAGCCCCAGCATCATGCCCAGCGAGATGTTGGAAGCGAAGCCGGACACATTCTTGCGCATGAAAGCCGCCCAGCGCGCCGCGCGTGCGGCTCCGAGCTGGGCGGTGATGCGAGGGTTGTAGCGCATGGCGGAATCGAGGCGGTGCAGCACGAACCAGTTTTCGGTCCAGCCCGCCACCAGGCTGGAGGCGAACAGCAGCACGCCGGTGCAGGCGGCGAACACGAGCGTCAAGGGATTCAGCAGGTGCAGCGAGGCAAAGACGTGGTCGGCCTCGAGCCGGCTGATCATCGGCGCGCCGGTGACGAGTTGGATGCCCGCGCTGAGCAGCAGCACGCATGGGGCGACGGCGCCGACGTTGCCGAGCACCGCCGCGACCTGCGAGCGCATCAGGTTCGCCACCTCGTCGATGAATTCCTCCACTGCCAGCGGGGCCGTCAGATCCTTGAGCTTCGCCGCCATCGCGGGGGCGGTCATCGCCGGCTGCTTGGTCGCCAGGGTCCAGTGCATCAGCTGGATGACGACGAAGCTGGCCGAATACATCGCACCGGCCCAGAAACCGCCCCAGAAAGCGGCCAGGCCCAGCGTTGCCAGCGCAAATTTCAGGAACGTTGTCAGCGCCGTCACGGCGCCGCCACCCGCGGCCTTCCAGAGCATCTGCCGGTACTCGTCGGGCGTGCGCGTGATGTAGTGTTCACCGGCTTCGGCACTGCGCTCGGTCACCTTGGCCGCAAGCAGGGAAGAGTTGGCAGCGAACAGCGCCCGCAGGCTGCGGCGCTCGTGTCCCATCGCCACCAGCCTGGAAACCAGGCGCGAGGTGCTGGCCGGCGGATTGGTCGAGATCAGGCAATCCATCAGCTCGC
>JAYUHN010000383.1:0-3743 GCA_043766965.1 Ramlibacter sp.
CAGAAACAGCGGAACGCCATTTTTCAACTGCTCAGGCGTTGCTGCGCGTCGAGGTCGCTGGGCAACCTTTGCTTCGCACCGCGAAATTAAATCATCTCGATTGTTCGACAAAAATCTGTGCATGGAAGATCTGACAGTCCCTATGGAGGCCCTGCGGGTGCAGAGCGCAAATAGCCCCTCGCAAAGTACTCCCAATTACTGCTCTTCCACAGACTATTTTTCCATCGGATTGGTGCGCTCGACGGTACGGGCACACAAGCCCGGCAGTCGGCTGCAGGCGCCGCTTGCGGCGCCTGGCCTCGCTCGATACGTCAGTGCCAGCCGGCAGCGTCAATGAGAGCCAAAGCGCTTTCAGCTTCCTTTTGGTGCGAGTAGGGCGTCGGGTGCACGCTGTCGGCAAATGCGAAGTGACTGGTATCGCCGGCAATGAGGTTGCCGGTGTTGCAGACCAGCGATGAGCTGCTGAACGCGTTCGGCCCACAACTCTGCACCGTGATGTTCGTGAAGCCATACTTGCCGGGGTTCGCCGTACTGTCGGCCGCGAAGGCATAGTCGTCCAGAATGATCACGCCCGTTCCATCCAGTCCTGTTTTCAATTGCCCATCGAAGGCCTGGGTCATGGCGGTGATCAGACCGCGCGTCCCGGCATCAAGCGTCAGGCCGAAAGGGGTCAGGTTGACGTCGCCGAGCAGACGGACCACCACGTACCTGGCGCCTTTGCCGACCACGAGCGTCTTGATGTAGCCCGCCAATTCTGTTCCGGCCTGACCCATGGCCGTCACAGCTGCATTGGCGGCCGCATTGCTCGCCGCACTCCCGCCGGAAGTGACGGCCGCTATCGTGCTCTGCGACCACCCCGCGATGGTGCCGGCAGCGGCCGCCGCTGCACCGCCCCCCGCTGCGTTGCCGACCCCATTGAGCTGCATGAACAAGTCGTTGCCACCGGCATTGACGGTCACGAGTTCCCGGCCTGCGTAGGCGCCGCCGGTTTTTGCCAGATGACGATTGAATTGATCGTTCAGCGAATCCGCCATGAATCCTAGGTTCTTCTCGCCGAACTGCTGCAGTGCCACGCCATTGGGCCCCGTCCCACTCGACGTGACCCGGCTGCTGCCCTGGGCATAGTTGAAGCAGTTGGCAAAATCCTGGACCGGCGCACCAGTGACACCGGCGACATTCGGCAGCATCCCGGTGCGGGCCGCACACTGGGCCGGCGTGTTCAGTTGTGCCGCCAGAACCTCGGTCCAGACGCTGCCGCCGGCGCCGTTGACCGTGAACTTGCCGCCGTTGAGAGCGGCCACGGTCCCGACCTTGTACGTTCCGACGTCACTCAGGCTGTCGCCAAACGACACCACCGAAGTGAAGGCCACCTTGTTGTCGTCGCCTCCGCCGCAACCAGCCAGCAGCGCCATGAGTAGGCCCGACACCGCACCAAGCCTGGTGATTCTGTTCATATTGTCTCCTGAGCATTTTGTTGGGATTGACCGGACCGCCGGACGACGCCCGGGCGGCAGTCGTAGCTTACATGACGGCGTGCAAACCAAGACCTGAGATTGGCAGATTTGCAGGATCGTGAAGCGCCTCGCTTCGGGTCGAACACCGCCCGCTTTTCAAGCCACGCAAAAAGCAAAAAAGGCCAGTTGGATTGGCCTTGAATGGTCGGAGCGATAGGATTCGAACCTACGACCCTCTGGTCCCAAACCAGATGCGCTACCAGACTGCGCCACGCTCCGAAGCCGACATTCTAGCCGGGCGATGGATCCCGGCTCAAGGCCGGGATGACAACAGGTTGGCCTGCAACGACCACAGGCTGTCATTGCGGGCCTGACAACAGGTTGGCCCGCAACGATCACAGGCTGTCATTGCGGGGATGACAACAGGTTGGCCTGCAACGACCACAGGCTGTCATTGCGGGCCTGACCCGCAATCCATGTTTCGTTCCTGGATCCCGGCTCAAGGCCGGGATGACAGGGATGGTTGTCATTGCGGGCCTGACCCGCAATCCATTGAAGGGCTCTACAGCCTTACGTACTGGTACCCGACCGGGTTGGCGTTGATCCCGCGGTCCGGGGGCGCGATCCAGCCCGCCATCTTGCCGGGCTCGGTGACGCGGTGCATCAGGCTCTTGACGAAGGCAATGTCGGCGGCGGTCGGCAACCAGTCGTCCTTCTTCGCATCGAACTCGGCCTGTGCGATCGGCTGTCCCAGAGGGTCGACGGCGACACCGGCCCAGACGCCCACCTGCCGGCGAAAGCGCGTCGACGGCAGCTTGAGCTCGAACGCCACCCCGGAACGCTTGATCCCCATGTTCCAGCGCGTGACGCCGATGTTGCAGTCCTTCACGTACTCGAGGCGCGTGACCTCGTTCATGCCGTTGCGCGTCGAGATCGTGTCGCCCTTGATGCCGCCCAGTCCGTCCGGCACCTGGATCGTCATCCCGGTATCGGCCTCGACGTGGTCCGCGAACTTCGCTTCGTCGGGCCGCCCCTTGATGCCGTTGCTGAAGTAGTTGGCGGCGTTGGACGATGCCTCGGACCCGAACAGGTCGAGCGAACTGGTGAACCAGAAGTTCATGAATTTCTGCACCGTCGGCAGGTCGATCACGCCGGCGTTGCGCAGCGTAGCGACATCGTCGGTGTCCAGCTCCTTCATCACCTCGAGGGTGCGCTTGATGACCCGACCGACGCCGGTCTCGCCGACGAACATGTGGTGCGCTTCCTCGGTCAGCATGAAGCGGGTCGTGCGCGCCAGCGGATCGAAGGCGGATTCCGCGAAGCTCTTCAGCTGGAACTTGCCGTCGCGGTCGGTGAAGTAGGTGAACATGAAGAACGACAGCCAGTTGTCCATCGGCTCGTTGAACGTGCCCAGGATGCGCGGCTTGTCGGCGTCTCCGCTATGGCGCATCAGGAGTTCTTCCGCTTCCTCGCGGCCGTCGCGGCCGAAATGCGCGTGCAGCAGGTAGACCATGGCCCACAGGTGGCGGCCTTCTTCGACGTTCACCTGGAACAGGTTGCGCAGGTCGTACAGCGAAGGCGCGGTGTGGCCGAGCAGGCGCTGCTGTTCGACCGACGCCGGTTCGGTGTCGCCTTGCGTCACGATCAGGCGGCGGAATGTGCTGCGGTATTCGCCGGGCACGTCCTGCCAGACGTCTTCGCCCATGTGGTCGCCGAAGCCGATCTTGCGGCCCTCTTCCTTGTCGGCCAGGAAGATGCCCCAGCGGTAATCCGGCATCGGCGTGTAGCCGTAGCTGGCCCAACCCTGCGCATCGACGCCGACGGCGGTGCGCAGATAGACCTCGTGCGCCTTGAAATCGCTTGGACCCATCTCGTCCCACCAGTTCAGGAACGCCGGTTGCCAGTGCTCGAGGGCACGTTGCAACTGCCGGTTCTCTGCCAGGTGCACGTTGTTCGGGATCAAGGATTGGAGGTCGATGTTGCTCATGATGATGTTCCGGTCAGTTCTGTCATTGCGGGCCTGACCCGCAATCCATCTTTTGGTTTCTGGATCCCGGCTCAAGGCCGGGATGACAGGGACGTCTGTCATTGCGGGCCTGACCCGCAATCCATCTCTTGGTTCCTGGATCCCGGCTCAAGGCCGGGTGACAGGGATGTTCAAACGCGTTTCCAATCGAATTTTGCTTTCTTCCCGGTGCCGAACAGCTTCAGGGCGCCGTCTGCACCGACCGCGTTGGGACGGATGAAGATCCAGTTCTGCCAGGCGGACAGGCGGCCGAAGACGCGCGT
>JAYUHN010000384.1:0-9889 GCA_043766965.1 Ramlibacter sp.
GAAGGTGTGGCCAGGGCTGATCGTCGAGCAAGGCAACATCCAGGTCCATGTGTCGGCATTGCGCAAGGCAATGGGTGAACCTGCGGGTCGGCCAATCTACCTGCTGACGGTGGGTCGGCGCGGGTACCGACTGTCCGGCATACGTGCGACTGCCGACGCTCAGGCTGATCGCCCCGCTGCGGTCGGGACGCGCGGGACGCGTATTGCAGTCCTGGCCTTTGAAAATATGACCAACGATCCGCAGCGCGCGTATTTCGCCGATGGCATCGTCGAGGACATCATCGACGGGTTGTCACGTATCCGGTGGCTGTCGGTAATCGGTCGTAACTCAAGTTTTGTCTACAAAAATCAGCACGCGGACCCTAAACGTATTGGCCGTGAGCTTGAAGTGCGTTACGTCGTACAAGGCAGCGTACGTGAATTCGGAAAACGGCTGCGAATAACCGCGCAGCTTGTCGAAACAGCGACCGGGACGCAGCTCTGGGAGCGTCGGTACGATCGACCCCGTGCCGAGCTTTTCGCCGTGCAAGACGAGATTGCGGCGAGCGTAGTCGGTGCAATCGAACCAGGTCTGCGCAATGTCGAAATCGATCGGGTCAACCGAAGCGCTCATCCCGAAGACTTCAATGCGCACGATCTGGTTTTGCGGGCACTGCCACACATATTCAAACTGATGCCGCAGGGCTGCGCGCCTGCCATACCGCTTCTGGAACAGGCTTTACGGCTGGACCCTCAATACGCGGCTGCCCATGCATACCTCGCGTGGTGCCTGCATGTCCGATTCAGCCGGGGCGACCAGCTTCCCAGCGACCGGGAGCAGGCAATTGAGCATGCGCGCGCTGCGTTGTCAAAGGCCGGTGGCGACGCAACAACGCTGGCGATCGTGGCGTTTATCCTCTGGTTCGAACAACACGACGTCGCGACTTCGTTCGATCTGTACGATCAGGCATTGTCGGTCAACCCTTCGAGCGTGCTCGCGCTTTGCACCAGCGCAGTGGCGCTGGCCTGGTCGGGGTTCCCTGCGCTGGCAATAGAGCGCGCCAATCGCGCTTTGGAACTCAGTCCATTTGACGCGTTGAACCATCTTTCTTATCAGGCGATGGCGGGCGCCTACTTCCAGCTGAAGCAGTACGACTTAGCCTACCAATCTGCCCGCCGTGCGACTGAACTCAACCCGCAGTTCAGCGTCCCCTACGCGTACCTTGCGGCGGCGCTGGTCGCCCAGAAGCGAAGGTGCGAGGCTCGAGAGGCGGCACGCGCGGTGTTGGCCTGGCATCCGACATTCACCATCGCCAAATTCAAAGACCTTGTTGGCGTAAATCCGACCGTTTTCGCGATGTTTGCAGCGGCATGGGAGATCGCAGGGTTACCTCCATAAAGCTTTTAGGCGATTCTGAAGTTGGTCTGCCGTGGGTGAGACCCTACCGCCTGGCTATAGCTTGACTCAGTCAATGCAATTCGCGGTGAGCCCGTCGCAGCCGCAGCGCCTTGTTGCCAGCACGGACCAAGCGCGGCTGCTTGAAAGCTTGGATGGGGGTAAGACCTGGAAAGCGTTCGCACCGGGCGTGCCTACGGGTTTCGCATTTCGGCCGTTCTTCGATCCGCTCAAACCATCGGTGTTGTATTGGGCGCCCGGTGATGGTTGGTGGCGCATCGACACTGAACGCTGAAAATAGCAGCGAAGTTTGAGCGGCCCCTGTGATTGCGCTATCGCGAGTGTGTTCAGGGAGCTGCCCCAAACCTATCCACAGTTGCTGTGAGTAGCGCCTTCCAACCCGAAGCGGAAGTCGCTCTCCGACAGCCTCTTCTCGTTGAATATCCTCCAGGCCGGAGTTCGACGCGTCGCAGCAACGACCCTCGAACGGATCCAGCCTGCGGAATTTCAGTTGCCTGCGACCCGTTCGAGCAGAATGCGCGTGACTTCCTCGGGGCGGTTGCTGGCGACCATGTGCCCTGCCCTGTCGGAATCTCCGCGCAGTGCCACGCCTTCGATGAACGAAAGCGCGCCGCGCAACGCCCGATTGCACCGAGTCCCGGATCGCCGGGCGGGCTCGCAGTTGCCGCAATGTACGTGCGACTGAATAAATAGTCTTCCAATTGCCGGGAAAGATGGACTGGATCTGCAAATGTGGCAGCCGGCTGGCCGGTACGGCGCTCGCGGATCCAGCGACCTTCATCGGGGGAATCGAATTCGCGGTCGGGCGGAGTGGGCTGCTGCCGGTTTCATAGACACCTTGTTAAGGTGGAAAATGAAACCGGCAGCAGCCCAATCTGGGTTACCTGCCCCTAGGTTCTTCAGCTGCATTACGCAACCGACCTTTACCTTTAGGGTACGTCCCACGCCGTCAAGCAGATTGTTCAACGCCGTGTAGTAGGAGGTCTCTTTTGTGCCGCCACTTGTGCTGTGCACACCACGTACAGCTGTAAGGAACTCCTCCAATAACCTGAGTTGGGCCATAGCGACAAACCTTCGAGTTGTTGACCTATGGTAACAAGCGAGAAAATTCCAATACCCAGCGGGAGCTACCGTGGCGAGTTTGCCGAGCTTTGGCACCGCCAAACGAGCGAAGGCGAGCCTAAATCATTGAAAAACCAGGGGGTTTAGCCCCTCTTAATCCGTAGGTCGAGTGTTCGAGTCACTCAGGGCCCACCACTCAAATCAAGGACTTGGCCGCGAGGCCAGGTCCTTTTTTGTTTTGCGAACGCGACGCAAACGTGATGATATTACCCACGTTTTCAGCACGCACGCGCTCGATTCGCGTGGCAGCTACGGCCAGACCATCTCAACGCACGTTTCACATGGTTGAGCGCTTCATCGATTAATGATACCGGGCACGCAGTTTTTTGCGAGCAGCCGGGTGTGTCTGGATATACCTTCAAGCTGTGCACGAGAAGCTTCTCTAACTGACCGTCCGACAGGTTCTTGATTCCAAACTCCCGAAGCACGAAAAGGGAATATCCCGCAGCCGCAAAAAATCGCTTGTCCCGCAGCATTTCCGCGCGAGCGATCTTGTCCGCAATCGTCGGACAGCACATCACCGTGCCTCGGCTGTCAAAGTTAAGATGGCGCGATGAAATTCGCCTACAAGGTGTACCACTCGGAGTCCGACAAAAGTGGGGCCAAGATAAGGTTGGGACGTGCGCTGCTGCAGGAAGAAATAAGTCTCAGCCATGAATCACTGGCCGTTTCGCTGCAGGACCACATTGACAGCAATCCGATGTTCGATGTGCAGATGAAACTGCTCACCCCGTCGGTCAAAGGCGCCATCGTCATCCTCGAAGCGGACCGTGACAGCGACTGGGCGGACGCATGGATCGCAAGCCTGTTGAACCGACTCAATGAACTTGATCGGAATCTTTGTCTGGTCGCGGTGCCGTTGCCAAAGGCATAACGGCGTTGCTCAACGTGTCCGACACACGCGGTCAGAATCTCATGCGGGTCCAGTTCCGTGCTAAATGTCCGGCCTCCCTCGCAATTCTGTCCTCCCCACTTACGCGTTGTAACTGAATGTGTAAGATGAACCCATGCAAGCTTCATCCTCACTCGCCGCAGTCCCAGTCTTGTCCGATGTGGATGTCGCGATGCTAAGCCGTATCGGCATCACCTCGGTTGGGGATCTGCGGGCTTTTGGAGCCGTGGAGGTTTACGGCAGGCTCAAACGAAGTGGTGCGGCAGCAGGCCTGCCTCTACTTTACGCGCTTGAAGCAGGCGCCAGGGGTTCCAACATCACGAACATTAGCGCGGCCCGCCGGGCCGAGTTATTTGCCGTTTTTGCAGGGCACCATGCCCAGATGCCGCTTGCTGAGAGTGCAAATCCCGGCGAGACGGTAGCCGAGGAGGTGCCGCTTCTCCAAAGCGAATGCATATCCCTGAGCCGGACCTGGCCCACGGGAAGGCTTTCATGACGGGAGCACCGGACACGGAGCACGTGTACTTCAGCACCTTTTCGGGGCTTCGCTTCGAGGGCGATGGTCTGGACCTGCAAAGACCGTTCGTGCTTCCTGCCACCACAAGCATCGTCGGTGTGCCAGCGGAATACGCTCACCTGAAAGGACAATTCGGAGAGATGGGGCGAGACTGGACCGTTGACGTGATGTCCTTGGCTGTGAATGCCCACGGCCGCACGGTGGAGACGTTTCGATTGACGCTCGCAAACGGCCAAAAAGTGGACTTCCATTTCGACGTCACGACATTCTTTCGGACCTAGCGGCCTGACTGCCGAGTTTCAGCTTACGCGGGTCGAAAGCGTCTAGAGGATATTGAAATCTGTGTGGGCAGAGTCCGGACCGGTCTTCTTGCCGAAGGCCTGGATGGCCGCGCCAAGCGCCTGCTGATAGGCCGCCGTTGACGAGTCTGCAGGGACCAGGCTTTCCCCCTTGGGGCCATCGACCGCCATAAAGCTCCACGTCCACTTCTGGTCGTGAAGCGAAGTGACTTCAATCTTCACCTTCCACTGGTCAATCTCAACCCACTTGAGCATGGCGTTACCTCACTTCTCGCAGTTTGCGACAAATTGGGCATACGGAACAGTCGGAAGGCGTCCCACAGCAAAATAAGGACTGAATCTCCCTCTTTATCCGTAGGTCGGGTGTTCGAGTCACTCAGGACCCACCACTCAAATCAAGGACTTGGCCGCGAGGCCAGCGGGTACGCGAGAACGGATCCAGCCTGCCGAATTTCAGTTGCCTGCGACCCGTTCGAGCAGAATGCGCGTGACTTCCTCAGGGCGGTTGCTGGCAACCATGTGCCCTGTCGGAATCTCCGCGTAGTGCCACGCCTTCGATGAACGAAAGCGCGCCGCGCAACGCCCGATTGCATCGAGTCCCGGATCGCCGGGCGGGCTCGCAGTTGCCGCAATGTATGTGCGACTGAATGGATAGTCTTCCAGTGGCCGGGAAAGATGGACCGGATCGGCAAATGTGGCAGCCGGCTGACCGGTACGGCGCTCGCGGATCCAGCGACCTTCATCGGGGGAATCGAATCCGCGGTCGGGCGGAGGCAGCATCCAGGGCTGATTCAGTTGGACCTGTGCGCGGTGGTCGGTGCCGCGCACCAGCGCAAGCACACTCTGACCGCTGAATTCAGGCACGAGTGCGTCCAGAAACACCAGATGTTCCACGCGATCGGCGATGTGTTCCAGCGCGCCGCTGACGACGAAGCCTCCATAGGAGAACCCGAGCAACACGATGCGGGAGAGATCCTCGTACAGGACGAGGTTCGCTACGTCGTCGACGTGGGTGCGCAGGGTGACCTGCGGACTCGCGAGATGGGCCCGGTCGCCGATCCCGGTCAGGGAAGGCGTGAAGACTTCATGCTCCTGCGCCTGAAGCAGCTTGCGGACGTGGCGGAAGCCGTAAGCTCCAGTCCATGCGCCGTGCACCAGGACAAACGTCGTCATCTCAGGTTCTCCGAGCCAACGAATTCGTTCAATGCCTACCAGTCCACCTGCTCGTCGGACCCGCCGAACGAGGCCGGGAACCCCGCGAAGTGCGGCAGCTTGTCCTTCACCGGTACCGTCGCGTCCTTGCACATGATGTGCAGCTGCGGCTTGAACACGCCGGGGGGCAGCAGGTAGGCGCTGATGCCGTGGATGCCCATGCCGGCAGGGTCTCCGAACAGGTAGGTACCGCAGTTCGCGCAGCGCGTGCGCTGGTTGTCCTTCAGTGCCCACGTGAACGTCTTGCCTTCGGTCACTTCGACGCCTGCATGCGGGTAGATCGAGTAAGGCACGAAGCCGCCACCGGCGACGCGCTGGCAGTCCCGGCAGTGACAATATAGGTCAGCCACCGGCTCGCCGGTGAGCTTGATCTTGACCTGACCGCAGTGGCAGGCAACGTTCAGGGTAGGCATGGCATCTCCTCGTTGTTTCGGAGCCGATGATATCGCCGCCGTCAGACTTTGACGAGCGGTGGCGGGCCGAGGGCTCGAACGGCACTTTCTTCGGGGACCCTCCACCTGGGCGGGAAGATCGAATCGAAGACAATCTCCGATCCGCAACCCCCATGGAGCCCCATGAGATACCTGCACACGATGGTCCGGGTGACCGATCTCGACGCATCGCTGCGCTTCTACCGCGACGCTCTCGGACTGGAAGTCACGCGACAGCACGACGTGCCGGGCGGTCGCTTCACGCTGGTCTACCTCGCGGCCCGGGGTCAGCCCGAGGCCGAGATCGAGCTGACGCACAACTGGGACCCGGAGACATACTCCGGCGGCCGCAGCTTCGGCCATGTCGCCTACGCGGTCGACGACATCTACGCCGCATGCGAGCGCTTGACGGCGCACGGTGTGATCATCAACCGCCCGCCTCGCGACGGCCGCATGGCTTTCGTGCGCTCGCCCGACGGTATTTCGGTCGAATTGCTGCAGGCAAGCCACGCGCTGGCGCCGGCCGAGCCGTGGGTGTCGATGCCGAACGTGGGAAGCTGGTGATGACGGCTGATGTTGCCGACCGCGCGTTGTCGCCGTGGCCCGCGCACCGCAGCGTCGCGTTGCTGCCCGGCTCGCTGCCGCAAGGCGGCGTCGTGCCCGACACGCCGATCCACGCCTTCGTCACCCCGCCTCCGCAACTTGCCTTGTCCGCTGATACCGGCCTGCGCCCGTCACGCCATGACATCGAACTCGGCGGGCTGCTTGCGTTCGAGATCCGCAACCTGCTGACTGCCGTCGAAGCCGACGCGATCGTGGAAGCCAGCGAACGCTTCGGCTATCGCGACGAAGCACCCGGTATCGCGACGCCGCCGGGGATGCGCATGAACAAGTCGGTCCATTGGGTGGCGGACCTTGCGCTGCTCGGCCCGCTGTTCGGGCGCATGGACGCGCTGCTGCCGGAGCGGATCGACGGCCTGACGCTGTACCCGCGCCTGTCGCAGCGGCTGAACATGTACCGCTACGACGACGGCGATGTGTTCAATCGCCACACCGATGGCGAATGGCCCGGCTTCTCGATGGATTCCGAACGGCGTCGCATGCTGCAGTGGCCGGCCCACCTTCGCTCCTGTCTGACGATGCTGCTTTACCTGAACGGCCCCGACGACGGCGTTCAGGGTGGCGCCACCCGTTTGTACCCTCCCGACGGGCGTGCCCATGATGTGCGGCCGAGCAAGGGGTCGGCGCTGTTCTTTCGCCACGGCTTCGGGCCGCAATCGGTGCTGCACGTCGGCTGCCCCGTGCGCGGCCCGATATCGAAGTACGTCGCGCGGATCAACGTGATGTACGCGGCAGCAACGCCCTGACGCGCGCGCTTCGCTAGAACAACGCGAAGGGCTCGAAGTGGCCCCGCAATACCGCGCCGTCGCTCTTCACGCCGAGCCAGCCCTCGGCCAACGTGGCGTAGACGCGGCGGAAGTCGGTGGTGTGGTGAAGGTTGTCGTCGGCAGCGCGGCGTCCCAGGTCGACCGGGTCGCCGTACTGCCCGCCGCGGACCGGCTTGCCGGCGATGAACATCGGTCCGGCCGTCCCGTGGTCCGTACCGAGGTTGGCGTTCTCGCTCGAGCGCCGGCCAAACTCGGAAAAGACCATCAGCACGACGTCGTCGGCGCGGCCGATGCGTTCCATGTCGCGCAGGAAGCCGCCGATGGCGTCCGACACGTAGGTCAGCAGGCGCTGGTGCTGATCGACCTGGTGCACGTGCGTGTCGAACGCGTTGTTGCGGTAGCCGACGTAGTACACGCGGGCCGGCAGGCCCGCATCGATCAGCGCGGCCACCTTCTGCAGGTCCAGCGGCAGCAGCCCGTAGTCGACCGGCGTGCGATACCGGGCGCAGGCATCGCGCACCTGTTGCGAGGCCTCCCGGGCGCCGGCCGCCACTTCGTGCAGGTAGCGGCGTGCCGCGTTGCCATCCTCCGGCGGCGGCTGCACGCGCTCGATCAGCTCGCGCTCTTCGAAGCGCGCCTGGCGCACGAATCGTTCAGGATCATCGAACACCACCGGCACCTGCCGGCGGCTGCGCACCGCCAGCGACTGCGTGGTCGCGATATTGACCAGGGTGCCGGCCTCGCCGCCGGGTCGCAGCACGTCGGCGAGCCGTCCGACCCAGCCGGTTTCCTCGCCGCTGTTGGGCGCCGCCGTGTGCCAGTACGCCATCGATGCGAAGTGCGAGAAGCTGGGCTGGTCATAGCCGCAGCCGTGAACGATGGCCAGGCGTCCGTCCTTGTACAGCCGCTCGAAGCCGGTCATGCCGGGGTTCAGGCCGTGATGATCGTCAAGCATGCGCAGGCGGTCCCGCCGGATGCCGATGTTCGGCCGCAGGCGATAGTAGGTGTCGTCGGCGTACGGCACGACGGTGTTCAGTCCATCGTTGCCACCCGACATCTCGAAGATGACAAGGATCCGCCGGTCGGCGCTTACGGACGTGGCGGCCCGCGCGAGGCGCGGAACGGCGAACGGCAGGGTCAGGCCGGCCGCCAGCAGGGCGCGGCGAGACGGATCGTGCATCTTCTGGGCGTGAATGTCTTTCATGCGGTGTTCATCCCAGCTGGTAGTCGGGGCTGCTCAGCATCAGGTGCAGGACCAGGCGCAGTCCGTCTTCCATGTAGGTCTGCGCGCGGTCGATGCGCTCGGTACCGAATTCGCTGGTGAGAAAGGCTGTCCAAACCTCGCGCTCGGCCCTGCCGGGCGGTACGCTGAAGAAGCGCCGCGCCAGCAGGTCGACGGCGTCGGCGGTGGTGCGCGCATGGCCGGCCAGCACGATGGCGCTCAGATCGACACGCGCCAGGGTGCGTGGAATCGGCGTGATGATCTCGACTGCCTTCTGCCAGCCGCGGTAACTGCCGTAGCGGGTGTTGAACTCCTCCTCCCGATCGAGCGCCCGGTTTGCTTGCGACATGCCCTCACCGGCGGACACGGTTCCCTCGGGTTTTGTCGCGGCAGTGACGTCCAGACCACGTGAAATGCGCTCGTGGACGGACCGGACTTCAGCGCCAACCGTGATCAGCGGATAGCGGTCGTTGGCAACCGCCATGAAGTCAGGGAACATCAGGTCGCGCACGAAATTGCCGCGCTCGATCAGCAGGCCGGGCGTGATCCAGGCGCGCCCCTGGGCCCAGCCGGCGACCGTCGGCGGGTGCAGCAGGTGCTGGCCCAGTGCGCGCGTCGTCTCGTTGAAGTCCGGCAGGCCCGGCACGCTGGCGAGGCCGAGCCTGCGATAGGTCGATACCAGCAGTTCCACCGGACCCTTGATGCGCGTTCCGACCGATGGCGCACTGTAGAAGTCCCGTGACAGAAAGATGGTTTCCAGCAACGGTGCCAGTTCGTAGCGGTGATCGCGCAGCACCGCGCCGAGGCGGCTTGCGGTTGCAGGTGCGAGCTCCTCGCGCACGAAGAAGCGGTAGAGGCGGCCTGCGATGTAGTCGGCGGTGGCCGGCTGCTCGAGGATGAGGTCGATCATCTGCACGCCGTCATAGCGTTCCTCGCGGCCGAACACCGTCTTCAGGCCGTCGTCGTGCTTGTCCGCGTCGAAACGGAAGCGCGTGCCCTGGAAGTTCCAGCCGGTGAAGGCACGCGCCGCTTCGCGGATGTCGCGCTCGCCGTACTGGCCGACCCCCATCGTGAACATCTCGAGGATCTCGCGCGCGAAGTTTTCGTTCGGCGCACCCTTGACGTTCACGCCGGCATCGAGGAAGGCAAGCATCGCGGGATCCTGTGCCACCGCAATCAGCAGGTCGCGGAAGTTGCCCAGACCCTGTCGCTGCAGCAGCTCGAGCTGTTGCAGCATCTTGCGGTGGTCGCGCACCTTGTCTTCGTGGGTGGCGAAGTGGCCGTGCCAGAACAGCGCCATCTTCTCGACCAGCGGTCGCTCGGTGGCAAGCATCCGGTTCGCCCACCAGTAAGCGATACGGTTGCATTCGAGCGCGCTGACGCGCAGCCAGAAAAAGAACTTGTCGACCA
>JAYUHN010000385.1:0-3739 GCA_043766965.1 Ramlibacter sp.
TCGGGCGCGTCATGCAAGCCGATGCGCAGCAACGCGGCCCCTTGCCCGGCAAGGATGCGCTGCAAGGCGTCGGCGCCAGCGCCCGCGGTCTCGTCGTTCTCACGCAGCACCTGCACTACCCGTCGCGTGTTGCCCTCGTCAGCGAGCTTCCGGGCAATCATGGCGGCCTCGAGCAGCACGCCCTTGCCAAGGTACAGCGGATAGAAGGCACTCGCCTGCGCCACCGGCACGTCCACGTGCGGAAAGAGGCAAGGTACGGCCTCGCGCTCGCAGAAGTCATGCACGGGGGCCCAGTGCGCGCCACCGATGCCGCCCACCATGGCAAACACCGGTTGCTCCTGTGCGTGCTGCGCCAGCTGCGCCGACCAGGTCTCCTGCGCTCCTTGCAGCGTCCACAGGTGCAGCCGCCAGTGACGCTCCTCGTGCTGGCTTAAGCCGGGCGCGAGCTTCTTGCGACCGCGCTCCGGCTGCGGCCCCGCGTTGTGTTCGTCGAAGCAGGCCTGCAACACGTCCAGCATCGCGCGGCTGCGCTCCGTTGCGATGCCTGGCGCAACCACGGTCGCGAAGTCCAGCGTGGCGCTGGACACGGCTGGCGATGACGCTGCGGGGAGTTGCTGCAAATACGCGGTGAGTGCCTGCACCTCGTGGTCGGCCAGCAGGTAACGCGGCATAAGGTAATCGAGCGGGCGTCCCGAGGGATCGACCCCGTGGCGCAGGGCTTCGCCCAAGGCTGCCTCGCTGTAGGCGGGACGGCCGTCGCCCAGCGCCGAGGCGCCCTTGCCCACCGGCATCGCCTGGAACAGCGCGCCGGCCGTGATCGGCGGGATGTAACTGCGTCCCTCGGAGCCGCCGAGGCCGCTGCGGCGATGGCAATTGACGCAGGCCGCCTCGGCACCCGCCATGCCCATGCCACCGGCGCGCATGGCCGCAAGCGGCCGGCCATCCGCGCGTTGTCCTTCTAGATAAAGCGCGCGGCCCTCCGCCAGCAAGTCGCCTGGCCCGGCACCGTCAGCAGTGGCTGCCTGCGCGCCTGCGCACAAGGCCAGCAAAGACAGGATTGCGGCACGCAGTCGGGCGGCCATGGACATCACCTCAATGCTGCGGGTGCGCCAGCAGCAGCCGGTATTCGGCCAACACCTCGCCGGGGGAGGCGAAGCCGTCGAGACGCACCCACGGCTGCCCCGGCGCGGCGCGCAGGAAGGTCACTGGGCGGTGGTGCATCTTGTCGCCGAAGTAAGCCTGGAAAGCCTTCTGCAGCGTGACACTCGCAGCCAAGCTCCCGGTGTAGAAGCCCCATTGACTGCCCGCGCCAAAGCGCTGCGCATACGCGGCCAGCTGCTGCGGCGTGTCCTGCTCGGGGTCGATCGAGATGGACACCATGTGCACCTGCTTGCCGTCGGCGCCCAGGCGCCGCTGCACTTCGGCGAAGGTATGGCTGAGGATCGGGCAGATCGCCGTGCAGCTGGTGTAGATGAAGTTGACCATCACCGGCCGACCGTCATCGAGTTCCTGCGGAAACTTAGCGGTGGAGCCGTCCGAGCGCTTGAGCGCAAGCTGCGGCAGCGTGTAGTTGGCCACCTGGCGCGAGTAACCGGGCGCGGCCTCCGCGTGGTGGTGCTGCGCGTGTTGCTGGTGCTCAGCTGGCTTGCCATCGTGCTGCTCGTGGGCGCCGGCCGGCGCGGCGCACATGGCAAGCGCGGCGTAGGCGACGGCCAGCGAACAGAACGTACGGATTTCTGACATGGTTGTCTCCCGGAAAAATGGAAGGGCCGCAGGGTGCCCTTCCTGGACTCACGAAACGGGAACGCGCTTCAGCGACCCGCGGGTATCTGCCCCACGTAGTAGGGCCGCATCATTTCGTGGTCCTCGTGCGAAAGGATGTGGCAGTGGAAAAGGTACTCACCCGGCCGCCTGAACTTGGCGATCACGCGCGTGACCTCGCCCGGGAACATCTTGGCCGTGTCCTTCTTGCCGTTCTCCTCTTCCCCGGGCGCGCGCGCGAGACCAAGCACCTTGACGCTGCCCTCGTTCAGTACGCCGCCGGTGGAGCCGTCGCTGTTGGTCTTGGGTGTGATGGTGCCGCTGAACTTCTGCCGGTTCAGCACGCGGAAGTCCACCAGGTGCATGTGGATCGGGTGCGCGTCACCCGTGGCGTTGTAGAACTCCCAGACCTCCGTGTCGCCGACCTGCGGGTTCTCCGTGATCGGGTCGACGAAGTTCAGGGTGCCGTTCAGGTTGGGGCGCGAGGCGTCCACGATGCCGCCCATGGTCTGCAGGCGGCCGATCGAGTCGGTGCCCTCGAACAGCAAGATCTTGCGCAGGCGCACCGGTACTTCCGGCACCGGCACGGGGCCAAGCAGCGGACGCAGGTTCTTGGGGATGGGCCGATCGGGCGCGGCCGACAACGGCTTCGAGACGCGGAAGGCCATGACCTGGCCGACTGTCGCCGGGTCTGCAGAGAATCCGCTCGGGTACGGCGCCCGGGCGTTGTTGTTGATGATGACCGTCTGGCCCCCCATCTTGGCGAAGTCGATGATGATGTCGCAGCGCTCGCCGGGTGCCATGCTCAGGAGTGCGAGGTGCGCCGGGGTATCGAGCAGCCCGAGATCGGAGCCGATCTGCAGCAAAGGCGCGCCGTTGGACAGGCTCATGTCGTAGAAGCGCGAGTCCGAGCCGTTGAGCACGCGGAAGCGATAATTGCGCGGCTCAACGTCCAGGACGGGCCAAGCCACGCCGTTTACCAGGATGGTGTCGCCGAAGTTCTCGGGCAGGTGGGTCGGCACCGGCGTGCCGGGCGTCGCGCTGTCGACCGAGGCGTAGTACAGCTCGCCGTTGGTGAGGAAGGTGCGGTCCTGAATGAGCAGCGGCACCTCGTACGGATACTTCGGCAGTTGAAGCGCATCCTCGTTGGCGTCACGAATGAGGTAGTTGCCGGCTAGGCCCATGTACACGTTCAGGCGGGTCGCGCCGACGGTGTGGTCGTGGTACCAGAGCTGCGTGGCCTCCTGGCGGTTGTCGTACTGGTAGATCGGACTGAACAGGCGGCCGGTGGCGGCGTTGTCGGGGGTAGCCCAGCCATCGGGCAGGCCGTCGCTGCGGTAGTTGGTGTCCCCGCCGTGCTGGTGCGCCACCAGCGGAACCGGGCCGGTGTACGGCTGGTTCGGCCGGTTGCCGCTGTTCTGCGGGTCGGCCCAGTGCAGGGTCTGGTCGACCGGCACGTCGGTGGGATACATGATGCCGTTCAACTTGTTCGAGTAGCGCACCTTCACCATCTGCCCTTGCCGCAGGTCGAAGGAGTAGCCGGGATAGATCGCCGGCTGGGTGGCCGTGCCGTACGCCCAGGCGGTGTGCGTCAGACGCCGGCCAGACGCGGGGTCGACCAGCCCCGCGTCATGGCGGATCTGCTGCACGGCGATGTCGAACAGCGGATGGCCGGCGGCATCGACGCCCGTGGGCTGGTAGATATAGCTGGGGGCAAGCGGGTTGGGCAGCGGGTTGACGAACCGCGGCTGCGACCTCGGATTGAGCAGCGGTGCGCTCTGCGCGCGGGCGGCACCGGGAAGCATGGACATGGGAACCAGCAGGCCGGCAGCCGCACCGCCAGTCATGCCAAGGAACATTCTTCTTGCAATCATTTTGTCCTCTCCAGGTTTTGACGCGCAGGTTGCACGCAGGGAGGGATCAGCCAGAAGCATGCCAAAGAGCCACGAAGGTGCCATTCGAGTACGACTTTCGGGCC
>JAYUHN010000386.1:0-3731 GCA_043766965.1 Ramlibacter sp.
GTCGCCTCCAGGAGCGACGCCGGGTCGATCGACACCGCGCTGCCGTCCACCGTGCAGGCAGTGATCGCAGCGCGGATCGACCGACTCGGCGACGCCGAAAAATCGCTGCTTCAAACCTGCGCGATCGTCGGAAAGTCATTCCCGCTGGGCGTGCTGGAGCTGGTGACCGGCTCTTCCGCCGACGCTTTGCGCACCGTCCTCGACCGGCTGTACCACGCGCAGCTGATCCAGCCGGCGGAAGGGACCCGGCACTTCGGGTTCCGTCACGCGCTGATCCAGGAGGTGGCGTACAGCACACAGCTCAAGGCTCGCCGCAGCCAGATCCATGCAAGCGTTGCACGGGCACTGGAACGATATTACGGGGACAGGCTCGATGAATTCGCGGGCCTGATCGCTTATCACCACGAGGCCGCGGGACGGGGTTACGAGGCGGCGAGCTATCTCGCGCGGGCAGCGCGCTGGGTCGGTTCCACGGATTCAGCCCAGGCCATCAAGCATTGGCACAAGGCCAGGCTGCTGCTGCGCGACCAGCCGCAAAGCGAAGACCGCGATCGGCTGCTGGCCACGGCCAGCAGCCAGATTTCATTGCTAGGCTGGCGCGAAGGCCTGGGCCTGGAAGATGTGAGACCGTTCATCGAGGAGGCGATGGATCTGGCAAGCCGCGGCGACCCGCGCATGACGCAACTGCTGCTGATGATCGAAGGCCGCATGCTCCAGGCCGGTGGCGGGCCGGCGGACCTGTACATCGAGAAGGCTCAGCAGGCGCTCGCGCTGGTCAAGCCCGATGCCGATGTCGGCCGCACGGCGACCATCAACGCAGTCCTTTGCCAGGCATACGGATGGGCGGGCCTGTTGCGCCAGGCCATCGAATCCAACGACCTGGCGCTGGCGAACATGGCCGCGATCGACAAGTTCGATCGCGAGTTCATCGGATTCAGCACCGAGCAATGGGTGCTTGGCATGCGTTGCCGCCTCCTCACCCGGCTGGGGCGCTTTGACGAGGCCCGCGTCTGTCTGTCCCTCATGGTCGAAGCCGGGAAGGGGTCGAGCGACCCGCTGTTTCTGCAGATGGTGCATTACGCGCACATCGACCTTGCCTGGTGCCTGGAGGACACGGGCATGGCCGAGGAGCACGCGCTGCATATCGGCAAGCTCGCGGAAAAGCACACGAACGTCTACCTGCGAGTTTTCGCGCTGCACGGCCGCGGTCTGGCAATGGCCGTTTCCGGACGCACCGCCGATGCGCTCCAGGTCTTCCGCGAGGCCCTGGACCTGGTGCGAACCGCAAGGGTCGCGATGGAATTCGAACCCGAGATCCTCGCCAGCATCGCCGACAATTGCCGCGCCAGCGGCAACCATGACGAGGCGGTTTCGTTTGCCAGGCAGGCGGTCGAGCTTTCCCACGGACGCGGCACCAGACTGCCGCATTGCCGGGCCTTGATCACGCTTGCATCTGCGCTGGCGGAACGCCACGGCGCCGAGATGGAGGAGTCCGCGGCTGCCTTTGCACAGGCCGAGCACCTGTTGGAACAGACCGGATCCGCCGTTCACCGCCAATACCTGGGGCGGGAGAAGGAACGTATCAAGTCACGCGTTGCGAACCCGGGGTCTGGCGTGCAAGCAGCGTGAATTCGCGCATTCCGTAATCGTCGAGCACCTTCACCTGCGCGCCGAGTTCCTGTTCGCAGAAGCGAACCCACGGCAGAACCGGCGTGCGGTACAGCTCGCGCGGCCCCCTGACGCGGGCCGGGGCCAGGAAGTTGACGGCATACCCCCGGCTGCTCTTGTCGTGCAACCCAGCGAGCGTGGAACGGACGTGCGCCTCCCAGCGCGGACGCGAATGTCCCAGCTTCACGTTGAAAATCCCGCTCGCCACCGAATAGTCCGCACAGCGCGGGAGGCAGTGGCCAACTGCGAACGACGTCTTGCGACGACCGTTCCACAGACCGACAGCCTGGGCGATCATGTCTGCGCAAAGATCCTGGCCGAGGTAATCGATGCGCGCATGCCGGTGCCGGTTGGCGAGGTGCGCCAACAGCGCACCGTAGCCGCAGCCCAAGTCATTGAGTGACACGTCGCCGGATAAGTCGCAGACCTTCAGCAATTGGACAAAGCGCATCTCCTGCGTCGGAATGCACGTCCAGTCGACACCGAGCGCCGTGGGCCCGAACCGCAGGATCTTCTGCGTGTAGTAATCGGCGACGTCTTGCAGAACGTTCGCTGGCTGAAGCGGCACCTGGAGTTGACTAGGGCTTCGGGTTCAGCGCGAGCGGCAAGGAGACGACGAGGTAGTTCTGTTTCATGTAGAACAGCGGGCGCGCGTTGTTGGTGATGATCACCCGCTCCTTGTCCTTGCTTTCGGTCAGGTCGTGCAGGTCGAAATACACCGGAAGCGGCTTCCTGGCCGCAAGGTTGCGCACGATGCCATCGACGATCGCGGCGTCGCCGTTCTGCCCCGGCACGTTCGACTTGGCTTTGCGCAAGCTGGCCAGGTAGCGGTGAAACCGTGTTTTGGTTTCGTTGTTGGACGACCCGGCCAGGTTCAGCGCCAGCACGCTTTGCTCGAATGCGCGGCCTTTCTTGAAGATCGTGAACTCCTTTTGCAGTGCGACCATCTCGTCCAGGCCTCCGAATTGCGCCTTCGCACCCAAGGTGGGGGCGAAGCGGAGATTGAGTTTTTCCTGCAGACTGCCCACGTAGATGTCGTGGTCCTCCATGAAATAGCCCATGTGCATCCTCCAGTTCTGGTTCAAGGAATCTGCAAGCGCCGCCGGGGCTGGCAATTGCTACCAAAGCCGAATGTAAACACAAGCGGACAGTTGCGAAAGCGGGGCAACACCCTGCCGCCCGGCTTTTTCCATGCAGCTGGCGGAGGACGACGGGGCAGGGGCGGCGGCGGCGGCGCCGGATCAGGGACTGTCCGGAGCCAGTTCCGGCATCCGCTTCACGCGCTCGTAGATCGGCGTGAAGTCGGGCGCGGTCTTGTCGAACAGCTCCTGGAAACTGTCGATCACGAAGTAGGTCTGCTGATAGCTATCGATTTTGTAGCGGGTCCGCATTGCCTGTTCGACGTCCAGTGGCAGCCGGTGCGGCTGCGGGCTGCGCACCGAGTGCTGCAGCTCACCGCCCGAGCTCAGGATGCCGGCGCCATAGGCGCGCAGTCCGTCCGGCTGCCGCATCAGGCCGAACTCGATGGTGTACCAGTACAGCCGGCTCAGAAGCTCGCACGCACCCAGACGGTGCGCCTTCAGGCCGCCCTTGCCGTACTCCTGCATGTGGTCGGCGAAGACCGGGTCGAACAGCAGCGGGACGTGGCCGAACAAGTCGTGGAACACGTCGGGCTCGACGATGTAGTCGAATTCCGCGGGGGTGCGGACCCAGTCGGTGACCGGAAAGCGGCGGTTGGCCAGCAGGGTGAAGAAAGGCACTTCCGGGATCAGGCCCGGCACCGCCACCACCTCCCAGCCGGTCGCCTTGCGCAAGCGCGCACTGATTTCCGCGAAGTGCGGAATCCGGTCCTTCGCTCCCAGCGACGGCAGCGCCTGGATGAACACATCGCAGGCCAGGCCCGGGAGCATCGCCTCTTGCCGCTCGTAGAGGCGGCGGTAGGTGTCGTGGTCGGCCGGCGTGTAGGCCGCGTAATTCTGCGCACAGGTGTAGTCAGCCGCTGCCCGTGAATAGTCGCCGCGGGGCGGCCGGTCCGACTGCCCGTACACAACCGGCTCGGGGGG
>JAYUHN010000387.1:0-3722 GCA_043766965.1 Ramlibacter sp.
GCGGTGGTGGATGCTTCACGCACCTTGCGCGGAGAAATGAAAGTGTCTCCCGCCACCCGCATGCCGTTGTACGCCGTCGGCGACGCCGCTTTCATGCGCCAGGCAGCGCCGGTGTTGCAGGCACTGGCCAAGTTGAGCGAAGTGAAAGTGTTCGACGATGAAGCGGCCTGGGCAGTGGCCGCGCAGGCTGCGCCGGTTGCGGTGGTCGGGGGGGCGCGCCTGTGCCTGTTCATGGAAATCGATGTCGGGGCGGAGAAGGCCCGACTCGGCAAGGAAGCCGTGCGGCTCGACGAGCAGATCATCAAGGCGACGGCGAAACTTTCGAATGAAGCCTTCGTTTCGAAGGCGCCGCCCGCGGTGATCGAGCAAGAGCGCAAGCGCATCGCCGAATTCACCGCCACCCGCGACAAGCTGCGCGATCAGCTCGCGCGCCTCGGCTAGCAGCCTTGGCCACCATGGATGCCGGATCAGGTCCGGCATGACAGCCGTCACAGGATGCCGGATCAGGTCCGTGACAGCAGTCGCAGGATGCCGGATCGGGTCCGTGACAGCGGTCGCAGGACGCCGGATCGGGTCCGTGACAGCGGTCGCTAGCGGTCGTCCAGGCTGGCTGGACCGCTGATGGGCCCGAGGCTGCTGACCGGCGCATCCAGCTCCATCGGCCCGCTGGTCAGCAGCTCCGGACCGCTGTGCGGCGTGGTCAGGGCTTCGTGCATCCGATGCACCACGTACCAGCTGGCGCGCACCCGCGTTTCCAGCGTGAACGAGCCGAGCCGGGGCGTCAGGAACAGGTTGGGAATCTGGTGCAGCGGCGAGCCCTTCGCCGCAAAGTTCGTTTGCCCGCCATCCAGCATCGCCGCCTCGATGCGCCCGTCAGTCAGCGCTCGCGCCAGCGCCGCCGGGTCGAACAGGTGCGAGCGGCTGATGCCGACCCAGACCTGGCCGCGTTTGCAATTCGCCAGCATCTTGTCGTTGATGAATCCCAGGTACCGGGAGGCAAACATGACCTGCACCGAGACCGCGTCCGATTGCGCCAGCATCTCGTGCAGCGACAACGGCTGGATATGAAGCCGCGACCAGATCGGGGCCGTGCTGTGGATGGCGGGGTCGTAGCCCACCAGCTTCGCGCCCAGGGCGTGCAGCGAAAGCGCCAGCGTGTGGGCCGTCGGGGCCAGCCCGAAGATGCCGACCGTGCTGCCGTTCAATTCGCGTCCGAGCTTGATTTCCGAGTGCCCGTCTCCCGCCAGCGTCGCGCCGATTCCTCGCCGATACAGCAGCAACAGGCTGGCGAGCAGATATTCGGAATTGGCGCGCACGTTCGCCGTGGTCGCCTGGATCACGCGGATCTTGCGTTCACGGCAGGCCTCGAGGTCGGTGGTGTCGTTGCCCGCGTGCATCCGGGCCACGACTTTCAGCAGCGGCGCGAAGTCCAGCAGCTCGCGTGTGATCGCAACCTTGCGTGGGACCACCACCGCCGCCGATTTATAGATCGCCTTGCGCATGGCACTGACGTCGCCTGCGAGTTCGACCCGGACCTGCACGGGATGGCGCTCCTGCAGCCATGCAAGGGCCTCTGGCACCAGCCGTTCGAGAAGTAAGATATCCAACTACTGCGTCCTGTCTGACATACGGCCGTGCGCGCGTGGGGCATAGTAACAACTAGCTTGTTTCATGTAACCGTGTACAAACTTTAACGGACATCCCCTCCTTTCGTCGATGAATAAAATCACACACATATCGAAAGCCGTGTTTCCGGTCGCCGGATTGGGGACCCGGTTCCTTCCGGCCACCAAGGCCCAGCCCAAGGAGATGCTTCCGGTGGTCGACAAACCGCTGATCCAGTACGCCGTCGAAGAGGCTTATGAAGCGGGCATCAGGCACATGATTTTTGTCACGGGGCGCAGCAAACGGGCGATCGAGGACCATTTCGACACCGCCTACGAGCTGGAAGCCGAGCTTGCGGCGAACCGCAAAGACGAATTGCTGACGCTGCTGCATTCGATCAAGCCGAACGACATGGATTGCACGTACGTTCGCCAGCCCCGATCGCTGGGACTGGGACACGCAGTGCTTTGCTCGGAAAGATTGGTGGGGAACGAGCCTTTCGCCGTGTTGCTGGCCGACGACCTGATGGTGGGCGTGGATGGGGGGCCTTCGGTCCTGCGGCAGATGGTGGATCAATTTGTCGAGGTGCAGACATCGCTGCTCGCTGTGCAGGAAGTGCCGCTGGAGCAGGTTAACCGCTACGGCATCGTCGCCGGCGACAGCGTCGGAGAGCGCCTGATGAAGGTCACGTCGATGGTGGAAAAGCCGAAGCCCGCGGATGCCCCTTCACGCATGGGCGTGGCGGGCCGCTACATCCTCACGCCGGCGGTGTTCAGCCATATCCGGAACCAGAAACGCGGGGCCGGCGGGGAAATCCAGCTCACCGACGGAATCGCCGCGTTGATCAAGACCGAAGGCGTTCACGCATACCAGTACTTCGGCAAGCGGTACGACTGCGGCAGCAAGCAGGGCTTCCTGGAGGCCACCATCGAGCTGGCGTTGAAGCACCCTGAGGTGGGGCCGGGCTTCCAGGAATACCTGCGGAACGTTTTGTCTTCCGTCAGCGCCGGCGCAGGACGTGGATGAATTCGTGGCCGACGTTCTGCTGCTCGACCAGCTCGTTGCCGGTCTGCTTGGCGAACGCCTGAAAATCGCGCACTGATCCGGCATCGGTGGCTGTCACCTTTAGCAGCTGGCCGGTGTGCATGTCGGTCAATGCCTTCTTGGCCTTGAGGATCGGCAAGGGGCAATTCAGCCCGCGGGTGTCGATTTCCTTGTCGATTTTCATGGGTTGGCTCCTGGGGTTTGCCGGTTCGCGTAGTTCGACTGTATCCAATCCCGGTAGCCGCCACTCTGGACATCGTCGACCCAGGCCGGATTGGCAAGGTACCACTGAACCGTTTTACGGATCCCGGATTCGAAGCTCTCGGTCGGCTTCCACCCCAGTTCCCGGCTGATCTTGCTCGCATCGATCGCATAGCGGCGGTCATGGCCAGGACGATCGGTCACATAGCCGATCTGCTCGCGGTAGCTCTTGCCGCCTGCTTTCGGACGCAGCTCGTCGAGCAAGGCGCAGATGCTGTGGACGATGTCGATATTGGGTTTCTCGTTCCAGCCACCGATGTTGTAGGTTTCGCCCAGCCTGCCCGCTTCGAGCACCCGGCGGATCGCGCTGCAGTGGTCCTTCACGTACAGCCAGTCCCGGATCTGCTGCCCGTCCCCGTACACGGGCAAGGGCTTGCCGGCCAGCGCGTTGACGATCATGAGCGGGATCAGCTTTTCCGGAAAGTGGAACGGGCCGTAGTTGTTCGAACAATTGGTCGTGACCACAGGCAGACCATAGGTGTGGTGGTAAGCCCGCACCAGATGATCGCTCGCGGCCTTGGTGGCCGAATAAGGGCTGTTCGGCTCGTAGCGCCTGGTCTCCGCGAAAGCCGGATCGTCCTTGCCGAGCGAACCGTAAACCTCGTCGGTCGAAACATGCAGCAACCGGAACGTGTTTTTCTCCTGGTCGCCCTGCCCCGCCCAGTAGGTCCGCAGCGCCTCCAGCAGATGGAAAGTGCCCACCACATTGGTCTGGACAAAGTCAGCCGGCCCTTTGATGGAGCGGTCCACATGCGATTCGGCAGCGAAGTTGATCACGGCTCGGGGCCGGTGCTGTTCCAGCAGTTGCTTGA
>JAYUHN010000388.1:0-3721 GCA_043766965.1 Ramlibacter sp.
TTGATCAGCGCAGCAGCGGGAACAATCCCAGCAGTCCGATCAGGATGAGGTAGATCGCCACGATGAAGTTCAGCAGCCGCGGCATGATCAGGATCAGGATGCCGGCGATCAGCGACGCGAGGGGGCCCAGGTGCGGTAACAGGTTCATTGCGGGTCTCCTGGGGCGGAATGCCCCGACCGTAAGGTCAGCCATGGTGCCTCGCAAGTCTGCTCGGCCGTGTAGGCCATTGGCTACAAAACGGCCCAGGCCCCTCAGTGCTGTGTCAGCGTCATCAGGATATCCGCGTACCACGCGCAGTTCAGTCCGAGCGCTTCATCCAGCTTCAGGTCGCGGGTGCCGACGTCCAGCCGCGCCGAATGCACGCCAAGCAGCCGCCACGGCAGGTCGCCGTGCTGCGCCTGGGCGTCGGTCATGCGCATCACGACCGGCGAGCCGCTGGTGCCCCGATGGGTGCGGGCATCGGTGAGGAAATACCCTTCGCCGCCGAAACGCAGCCCGAACGACGACGCGTTGACGGCGTGGCGGGCCACCGGCATGTGATGCAGCGTGTCGTGGAAGTTGAGCGGGAAGCCGACCACCAGCAACGACGTGCCGACCTCGATCTGGCGATCCGGCTGGTGCAGGTGGCGCGGCGTGAAGGCGCGGTACAGCGCGGTCGCGGGCAAGGCGTCGCGCTCGATCTCCAGCAGCGCGACGTCGATCTCGCCGGAAGCGTCCTTGCCTTGCCGCCACAGGCTGCGGCCGTCGCGGTACAGCGGCATCGAAAAGCCGGTGGAACTGGCGAGGTTCTGCTGGTCAAGGTGCAACTCGATCTCGATGCGGTCCGGGAAATGCTCGCTCGGCTCGTCGATCATGACGTGCCGGCTGGTCACCAGAAACAGCCGGTCGCCGCGTTCGAAGAAAAATCCGCTGGCGTTGGTGAGGCCGCGCTGACCGTCGAAGGTGCCGATGCGTGCGGCGGTCAGCAGCAACGATTCGACGGCCAGCGAAGGGGGCATGGCCGTGGTGGGTGAACCGGTTTCGCCGCGCGCGGACGCCGACAACTGCACGAAGGATGCCAAGACCGGGGGCGCGGCGTCGATCGACGGCGTCGGCGGGACCGCTGGTGACGGCGGGCCCGGTCGGGCTGGGTCTGCGGAGCTCATGGTTCATTGTGCACGGCGCATCCGTCGAGGTGAGGACCGCGTTGCGAAAAGCGTTGCGGGCCGCCGCTTCACGGCATCGTGCCATCCGGGACGCGGTGGTAGCGCAGCTCCCGGCGCCGCAGATTGTCGGTGCCGACGAAGTCGTGGCTGCCCGTGAATTCGATCTGGAAGGCCGCGAACGGAACCGTCGGCGCGCCCGGCGGCTGGCCGTCGATGCGCGTGTAACGACGCTTGAGGTTGGTGCCGTCGTAGACCCATTCACCCTCGTGCCGGTGACCGGTGCCCGCCTCCGCCGGCCCGAGCGTGCGTGACACCTCGCGAAAACGGCCGTCCGGCCCCAGCACGAGGACCCGGCGCACGTGGGTGCCGTTCTCCTGGTAATCGCGCAGCCAGGTACCCACCAGGCGCTCCCGGATCTCGCTCGCATCCGCATCGGGCGCCGGTTCGCATCCAGCGCCTGGCAGTGCGAACACAACCACCAGGATGAAGCTGACGACGCGCATCGTTCAACCGGCCCGTATGCCTTCGCTGGTGAGGTGCAGCACCCGGTCGGCGCGCGCCGCGGCCGCAACCGAATGGGTGACGAGGATCAGGGACGCACCGTGTTCGCGCGTCTGCGCCAGCAGCACGTCCATCACTTTGGCCGCGGTCGTCGGGTCCAGGTTTCCGGTCGGCTCGTCGGCCAGCAGCAACGCCGGCCGGTGCACCAGCGCCCGGGCGATTGCCACCCGCTGCAGCTGTCCACCACTGAGCTGCTGGGGCAGCCGCGGGCCGAGACCCGCCAGGCCGACGGCGTTGAGCATCTGCTCGACGCGCGCCCGGTCGTCCTGCTTGAGCAGCATCAGCGGCAGCGCGACATTCTGCGCGACATCCAGGTGCGGCAGCACGTGGAAGGCCTGGAACACGAAGCCGATACGGTGTCGCCGCAGCAGGGCGCGGGCCTCGTCGTCGAGGGTCTCGAGGTCCACGCCGTCGATCGACACCGTGCCCTGATCCCAGCTGTCGAGGCCGGCCAGGCAGTTGAGCAAGGTGGACTTGCCGACGCCGGATTCCCCGACGATCGCGACAAATTCGCCGGCCGCGACTTCCAGCGACACGTTGGCGAAGACGATCGAGTCGCCGTAGCGCTTGGCGAGCTTGTCGACGACCAGGCTCATCGCAGTTTTCCCACCTTCGCCAGTACCTGGTCCAGCGCATCGGGCGCGTCGCATGCAATCATTTCGCGATCCGGCATGCCGCGCAACCAGGTCAGCTGGCGCTTGGCGAGTTGCCGCGTCGCGAAGATGCCGCGCTCACGCAGTTCGGCAAGCGGGAAGGCAGTGCCCGAAGCCGAGGCTTGCTGAGCGTCCAGCAGCTCCCGGGCCTGCCGGTAGCCGACGCAGCGCATGCTGGGCAGCGTCGGCCCGAGGTCGCCGCGCAAGCGCAGCGCTTGAACTTCCTGCAAAAAGCCCGCCGCCAGCATCGCGTCAAAGCGCTGCGCGATCCGGGCGTGCAGCCAGCCGCGGTCGGACGGTTCGAGCGACAGCATGACCGGCCGCTGCGCGGCGCCGGCTTGTTCGGCCGCCTTGCTCCCGGCATGAAAGCTGCCAAGCGGCTTGCCCGTGATGCGGAACACCTCCAGCGCGCGCTGGATCCGCTGCGAATCCAGCGGCGCCAGGCGCGCGGCCGTCACCGGATCCACGCGCGCCAGTGCCGCGTGCATCGCGGGCCAGCCGTTGATCGCGGCCTCGGCTTCCAGTTCGTATCGCACCGACGGGTGGGCCGGCGGCATCTGGTCGAGTCCGTCGAACAGCGCCTTGAAGTACAGCATGGTGCCGCCGACCAGCAACGCCAGTTTGCCCCGTGCGTGGATCTGCGCGATCAGAGCCGTGGCGTCGCCGGCGAAAGCGGCTGCGCTGTAGGCGTGCAGCGGATCGCGGATGTCGATCAGGTGGTGCGGCACGGTCGCGCGCTCCTGCGCGCTCGGCTTCGCGGTGCCGATGTCCATCCCGCGGTAAACCAGCGCCGAATCCACGCTGATGATCTCAGCGTCGTGCTCCCGTGCGATCGCCATCGCCGCGGCGCTCTTGCCCGAGGCCGTGGGGCCGGCAATCGCCAGCACGCGCGGAGCGTTGGCGAACGCGTCTACGCCACGCTCGACGGCAGGTACGGGTGGCGCGGCGAACATGCGGGGGAGAGTAGCAGGATCGGCGAATCCGTTTTCGCGTTCGCTGCGTATGATGAATTTTGCGATTCGTCTTAACCAAATTCCAGGACAACCCTCATGCAGCGCTTCACCATTTCCCTGGAGCCCGACCTGGCGATGAGTTTCGATGCGCTCATCGCCGAACGCGGCTACCTGAACCGCTCGGAGGCGGTGCGGGACCTCCTGCGCGAAAAGTTGGGACAGGCGCTGCTGCTCGATGGTGAAGCCAAGTGGGGCGTCGGGACGGTCAGCTACATCTATGACCGCCGCGACCAGATCCTGGTGCAGCGCGTCCTCGGGCTTCAGCACGACCATCATGACCTGGTGCTGAACAGCCAGCACACGCCGCTCGACCATGACAACGGCCTGGAAACCGTCACCTTGCGTGGA
>JAYUHN010000389.1:0-3720 GCA_043766965.1 Ramlibacter sp.
TCACGCTGACCAGTATCGAGCCTCGCTCCCGAACTTGTCAATGCGTGGCAAAGCGGTTCGCCACTGTGCGGCAAGTCCTGTCGCCTCGCTTTTTTGGACTGCCCTCAGGCTGCACCCAGATGCGGCACCAGTCCGGCAAGCGGTTGCCCGGCCTTGAGTGCCGCGGTAAACGCCAGCATGCGGTCAATCGGCCGGCGCGCCAGCAGGCCCAGGGCCGGGTCGACGTGGATTTCGTTGCTGCCGGTCTCCAGTACATGCGCCAGACCTGCCAGCCCGTTCATGGCCATCCACGGGCAGTGGGCGCAGCTCTTGCAGGTGGCGCTGTTGCCGGCGGTGGGGGCCTCATAGAAGGTCTTGCCGGGGTTCAGCGTGCGCAGCTTGTGCATCATGCCGTTGTCGGTGGCGACGATGAATTCCCTCGCGTCCATGTCGCGCGCCGCCTTCAGGATTCCCGAAGTGGAGCCGACGGCGTCGGCCAGCGCCACCACGTCGGCCGGCGACTCGGGGTGCACCAGTACCTTGGCCTTGGGATGGTCCTTTTTCAGTGCTTCCAGCTCGAACGCCTTGAACTCGTCGTGCACGATGCACGAGCCGTTCCAGAACACCATGTCCGCCCCGGTTTCACGCTGGATGTAGCCGCCCAGGTGCCGGTCCGGCGCCCACAATATCCTGTGGCCCTTGTCCTTGAGCGCGCCCACGATGTCCAGCGCGCAGCTCGATGTCACCAGCCAGTCGGAGCGCGCCTTCACCGCGGCACTGGTGTTGGCATAGACCACCACGGTGCGATCCGGATGCTGGTCGCAGAACGCGCTGAATTCACCGATCGGGCAGCCCAGATCGAGCGAACAGGTCGCATCCAGATCGGGCATCAGCACCCGCTTTTCGGGCGACAGGATCTTGGAGGTTTCGCCCATGAACTTCACCCCGGACACCACCAGCGTCTGCGCCGGATGATCGCGGCCGAAGCGGGCCATCTCCAACGAATCGCTGACGATGCCGCCGGTCTCTTCGGCCAGATCCTGCAGGTCGGGATGTACGTAATAGTGCGACACCATCACCGCATTGCGCTGCTTCAGCAGGCGGCGGATCTTTTCCTTCAGGGCGGCCCGTTCGTCCGGGGCCGGCTCGGGCGGGATGCGGGCCCAGGCGTGCCGGGTATCGCAGGTGTTCCCAGGCAACGGATGCTCGTACTCGACGTCGAAGATTTTCTGCGCAGCGATCATCACAATTCCTTCAGTCGCATCGAAAAGTCGATTGCCTTTACGTCTTTGGTCAGGCCGCCTATGGAGATGCGGTCGACGCCGGTTTCAGCAAGGGCGCGCACGCTGTCCAGCGTCACGCCGCCGGAAATCTCCAGGATCGCGCGACCCTCGTTGATCCGTACCGCCTCACGCAGATCGGCCAGTGTCATGTTGTCCAGCAGGATCATCTCCGCGCCGGCCGCCAATGCCTGTTGCAGCTGCGCGAGCGTCTCCACCTCGATCTCGACGAAACCCGCCTGTGCCGCAACGCGGGCGGCGGCCTGCAGCACAGGCGCGATCCCGCCGGCCGCCGCGATGTGGTTCTCCTTGATCAGCACCGCGTCGTACAGGCCGATGCGGTGATTGACCCCGCCACCGGCACGCACTGCGTACTTCTGCGCCAGACGCAATCCGGGCAACGTCTTGCGGGTGTCGACAATCTGCGCACGCGTGCCGCGCACCGCCTCCACATAGATGGCTGTCTTGGTCGCGACGGCGCTGAGCAACTGCAGGAAGTTGAGCGCAGTCCGTTCGGCGGTCAGCAGGCTGCGGGCCTGGCCCTCGATTTCCAGCACCACCTGGTCCAGCGCGCAGCGCCGCCCTTCCGCCACTAGCCAGCGCAGCTGCAACCCCGGGTCGACGCTGCGCAGCGTCGCCTCCACCCAGGGCGCGCCGCAGACCACCGCCGCTTCCCGCGCCAGCACGCGAGCGACGGCCAGCCTGCCGACCGGCACCAGTGCGGCGGTCAGGTCGCCGGCGCCGACATCTTCGGCCAGTGCGCGCGCGGCGTCCGCGAGAGCGACTTCGGCCAGCGCGGCAGCGGAAAAATCGAAGACAGTACCCATGCACGAAGGATACCGGCAACCCCTTGCCACCGCAGGGCGCAGGCCAGCCGAACTCGCCGCACCGGTTAGCCTTGGCTGATGTTCGAAGCCACTCCGCAACGCCGCAAGCTGGTCGTGATCGTCCTGCTGCTGCTGGCCGTGGTCGGTGGCGCGATCCGGTACTGGGCGCCCGATCCGTCGAGCTGGCGCGACATGGGCTCCTTGCTGCTGGTGTTGTGGGTGCCGGTGATCGGCAACGTGGTCGGATTTGTCATCCGCAAGATCAGGATCGGGCGCAGCGGCGGCTTTCCCGCCGGCCGCCCGTTCCATGGCCACCTGCGGATCGAGGTGACGCCGTTGGCCGGGCAGTCGGCGCCGCTGCCAGGGAATGTCTGCGCCCTGGTGGTCGGCACCGAAGGTTTTTCAGTCCGGCTGTCGCAGCCGCTGGCCGCGCTGCGGGGCGCGTCGATGCTCACTGCCGATGCGGAATTCCTCCACCCGGCGCTGGCGCTTCCCCGCTTCGGCACCGACTCCACGTTCCGGGTGCTGGCGCAGAACCGCCTGGTCGGCCAGGGGCGGGTGCTGGGCCTGCTCGGCGGACCGACAATCCCTGCATGACCACTGCTTACGCCAACCCCGGTCCCGGACTGGCTGAGGTGCAGTCGCTGCAAGGACCGGTGCTGCTCGAATTCGGCACACCGTGGTGCGGCTTTTGCAGCGCCGCGCAGGCGCCGATCGCAGCGGCGCTGGCGCAACAGCCGCAGGTTCGGCACCTGAAGGTGGAAGACGGCAGCGGCCGCCCGCTCGGACGGGCGTTCAGGGTGAAGTTGTGGCCGACGCTGGTCTTCCTGCGCGATGGCCGCGAAGTCGCCCGGCTGGTCCGGCCGCAAAGTGCGGACGCGATCCGCGACGCGCTGGCACGGACGTCCGCGCCGGCCTGACCTTCGACGCTCAGCGCTCCGACGTCGCCTCCCGGCCCATCAGGGCAGCGACCGCCTGTTGCGGCAGCAACGCGCCATCGAGCAGTTCGACCACGGCGCGCGAGATCGGCATCTCGATTCCGAGGTGCTCGGCTCGCTGCACCACGGCCCGGGCGCAGTACACGCCTTCGGCCACATGCCCGAGCGACGCCACTGCCTGCTGCAACGACTGGCCCGAAGCGAGCGACAACCCGACCTGGCGGTTGCGGCTCAGGTCGCCGGTCGCCGTCAGCACCAGGTCACCGAGGCCGGCCAGGCCCATGAACGTCTCGGTGCGCGCTCCCAGCGCCAGACCGAGTCGCGTCATCTCCGCCAGGCCCCGCGTGATCAGTGCCGCGCGCGCGTTCAGGCCAAGGCCCAGGCCGTCGCACAGGCCGGTCGCGATCGCCAGCACATTCTTCACCGCGCCGCCCACCTCGACCCCGGGCAGGTCGTCGTTGGCATAAACGCGAACGGCGGCGCAATGAAAGGCGTCGACCAGCGCATCGCGCACCGGCGCATGCTCGCTGGCCGCGACCAGCGCCGTGGGCTGGCCGCGCGCCACTTCCTGGGCGAAGCTGGGCCCGCTCAGCGCGCCCGAGCGCAGTCCGGGCGCCACCTGCGCCCGCACCTCGTGCCCCAGCAAGCCGAACTGCGTTGCGACGGGCGCCTCGAACCCCTTGCACAACCAGGCCA
>JAYUHN010000390.1:0-3717 GCA_043766965.1 Ramlibacter sp.
ATCTCGGGTGGCTTCTCGCGGGCATACCTGCATCACCTGGAGCGCTGTGGCGAAATGCTGGGGCCGATGCTGGCCTCGATCCACAACCTGCACTACTACCTGAACCTGATGAAAGAGATTCGGCAGGGATTGGAGTCCGGTGGCTTCGCCACATTCGCGCAGAAGTTCAGGCAGGACCGGGCGCGGGGGATTTAGCGGCAGCTGCCTGCGCGAGCAGGTGGCCCACGCTCTGGTGCAGCAGCTCAAGCCGCACGGCGGCAGGCAGCATGGGCAGCCCGATGGTCAGCCCGACCCGGTTGAACATGCCCCGCCGGAACGGTCGCACCATCGCGCCACCCCGTTCGATCCGGCTGAAGAAGGAGCCCCACAGGTTGGTCAACGCCATCGGAATCACCGGCGCCGCCTGGCGCGCGAGGACCTTCATGATGCCGCCCTTGAACTCCTGCAGCGTGCCGTCCCGGGTGATGCCGCCTTCGGGAAAAATCCCGAGCAGGTCGCCATCACGCAACACCTGCGCGCCCATCTCGAACGCAGCCTCGTAGGCCGCCGGATCTTCCGCCCGCGGCGCGATCGGAATCGCCTTCGCCAGCCGGAACAGCCAGCCCAGCACCGGCACCCTGAAGATGCGGTGGTCCATCAGGAAGCGGATCGGCCGCGGGCTGGCGGCCATCAGCAGCACCGCGTCGATAAAGCTGACGTGGTTGCACACCAGGATGGCGGCGCCTGAGATGGGGATGTGTTCTTCACCCTCGATACGGAAGCGATATGCGACGTTCGCCAGGAACCAGGCCACGAAGCGCAGCAGGTATTCCGGCACCAGCAGGAAGATGTAGCCAGCCACGGCGGCGTTGGCGATCCCCACCAACAGGAAGATCTGCGGAATCGTCGCATCCATCGTCAGCAGCAAGCCGGCGATGATCGAACTGGCGATCATGAACAGGGCGTTCAGGATGTTGTTGGCGGCGATGATGCGGGCACGGTGCGTCGGCTGGGCGCGCAGCTGGATCAGCGCATACATCGGCACGCTGTACAGGCCCGCAAACAGGCTGAGCAACGCCAGGTCGGCCAGCACCCGCCAGTGCGCGGACTGGCCGATGAACTGCGATAGCGTCAGTGAAGCCGAAGGCGGCAGCCCGCGGGAGGCAAAGTACAGGTCGATGGCGAACACGGTCATGCCGATCGCGCCGAGCGGCACCAGGCCGATCTCCACATGGCGGCGCGAAAGAACCTCGCACAACAGCGATCCGGTGGCGATGCCGATCGAAAACACCACCAGCAACAGCGACGCGACCTGCTCGTCGCCGTGCAGGACGTCCTTGGCGAAACTTGGAAACTGGCTCAGGAAGACAGCGCCGAAGAACCACATCCAGCTGATGCCCAGCAGCGAGCGAAACACCACGATGTTCTGGTGCGCCAGCTTGAGGTTGCGCCAGGTCTCGCTGACGGGATTCCAGTTGATCCGCAGGCCCGGGTCGGTGGACGGCGCGGACGGGATGAATTGGGCGATCCCTCGGCCAAGCAGCGCCAGAAGCACGCACGCGATCGCGACGTCGCGCCTCCCGACCTCCGGAATCGCGACGATGACGCCGCCTGCGACATTGCCCAGCAGGATGGCAACGAAGGTCCCCATCTCCACCATGCCGTTGCCCCCGGTCAGCTCGCTTTCGCGCAGCACCTGCGGCAGGTAAGCGAACTTCACCGGGCCGAACAGGGTCGAGTGCAGCCCCATCAGGAAAGTGCATGTCAGCAGAACCCCTATGCTTTCGTGCCAGAAGCCCCATGCGGCCAGCAGCATGACCGCGATTTCCAGGTTCTTGACGAACCGGATCATGCGGGTCTTGTCGTACTTGTCGGTCAGCTGGCCGCTGGTCGCCGAGAACAGCAGGAAGGGCAGGATGAAGAGCGCGCCGATGACCAGGCCGGCCAGCGCCGGCGGCATCCAGCCGACCTGCAACTGGTAAGTGACCAGGACGGTGAAGGCGAATTTGAACAGGTTGTCGTTGGCCGCGCCTGAAAACTGGGTCCAGAAAAAAGGCGCGAAGCGGCGCTGCCGCAGCAACGCGAACTGGTTCGGATGGCCTTGCGCGGCGGGCGTCGCAACCGTGTCAGCGGTGGCTGTGGTCATCTTGGACGCGGACCGGGATTACAGCAGGCTGGTCGGACCGGTGTCGAGCACGCGTGACGGGGCCAGGCCTTCGCTGTCGGGGAAATCGCTGTCCGGACCGACCATCGTGTCCGGCTCGTGCGCCTGCGTTGCGCCATCGAGCTTGATTTCCGGCGTCGACCGCTGCAGCTGCTCCTTGAATGCGGCGCGCAACAGGTTGCTGGTGCGAATCCAGTAATCTGCACGGCGGGTCTGGCGCGCCCGCTTTTCGGGTGACAGCGCAGTCGCCGCCAGCTTGTCGTCTGAATTGAGCGGCAGCACCATCCACCCGTGCGCGCCCTTGGTCGCCCCGAAGTGGTTCCAGATCGCGCCGTAGCTTTTTTCGATCTGCAGGCCGACATCCCGGTAGCGGCGACTCCAGCGGTAAGGTCGGCCGCGCAGCGGATGCCGCGCGGGATCGAGTCCGACCAGACGCAGGCCCCAGAAGCGCGCCAGTTCCTGTGCGACCCGCACCATCAGCACCGCCGGCTTCCAGCCGTTCAGCGCCTGGTTCAATTCGACTGGCGACAGCCGCAGCACGGGGTGTCGCTGGCCCCGCACGCCGCCGATCACCAAGCAGCCCTGGCCCTCGATGCGGAACCGGCTGAACGCCAGCGTCGCGGCTTCCACCGGCGCCGCGCTTTGCTGCACGTCAGCCGCGCGCTGCAGCACCAGTGTCAGCATCAAATCGCCCTCAGGACTGTGCGGCGGCGAGCGCTGCAATTGCAGCCGCATGTATTCGCAGCCGCGCGGCGCCGGCAGCGACGCCAGCACCAGCGGCTTGCCCGACGTCACCTGCTGGAAGGCGGCCGGCTTCAACGCGGTCTCCAGCCAGTCGGCATGGTCGATCAACTGCATGACGCGCGTGCTCAGGCTTGTGCGGCTGTTGACATGCGGGCGCACAGCCCGGAGATATTCGGCCGGCAGGTCGGTGATGATGCCGCGCGAGCGCAGCTCGAACACCATGGCCATCCACCGCTGCATCGCTTTTCCATGCCAGAGGACGGCACCCAGGGCGCGGGCGCCCAGCCACAAGCGGGAGACGCCGCTGCCGTATGCGGGACTCAAGGCCCACCCGATTCCGCTCCAGATGCCGGGAATCCGGTTCGACGATGCCAAAGCCATGCAGGGTCAGTTCGCGGGAGACCGGAACACTGTCAAAACGCCAGTGTAGCCATATAGGTGATGGCGGGCGATTTCGCCGCCGGCAAAGAAGCCCACCAGCGGCACGTCGCCGAGCGCCCGCCGGATGATCTGCAGTTCGGCGCTGGGCCCGCCGAAGTGCGCGCCGCCCCGGCCCGCGCAGCTGACATACAACGCGCCCGCAATGCGCCGTTCCGGGCCGGCGGCCTCGAGCGGCTGAGCCGCGGCCAGCGCCGCGGCCACCGTCCGCGGCATCTCCTCGGGTTCCAGTTCCTCGCGGATTTCCGCGCAGATCCGGACCAGGTCGGCCCGGGCAGCCTGCACATTGCGCTGGCAGAAAGCCATCCGCATTCCGGTGCTGGCCTGCTGCGCGATCGCCACGCCGCGCCGCGCCGGGTCGAGGCCGATGATGTGCCTGACGGTGACGTCTG
>JAYUHN010000391.1:0-9822 GCA_043766965.1 Ramlibacter sp.
CGGCATTGATGGCCGGGCTCGGACTGGTCCCGATGGTCTGGCTGTGGCAGCTGCAGGTGCGCCGGCTCCCCGGTCCGCAACAGCTCGCGTGCAATGCCACGGGCATGTTCATCGGCCTGATCTGCACGGCCGTGACCGGCTGGCTGCTCATTCACTGAAACGGGACCCGGTGCGCGGGATGGACGTCCGTTACACCTTCCCTCAGCTCGCGCCGACCACGGCGACGAGGCCCGGCCGTGAGGACAGGTGGCGCTACTCGTTGTTGCAGCCGTCCTTGTGCTCGCGCCCAGCCTTGGGTGAGCGCGGCCGACCGGCGCGGCAGTCGTCTGCTTCCAGGACCGCTGCAACGGCGCTACCTCCCGCCCTCGGCGGGGCCCGGCCATTGGCCACCGACATTCAAGGCCATGTCGTCTCGAAAGCCGGGAGAGAACAAGAACAACAAATGATCAGCTTCCTGTCCCACGTGGTGTCGTACGCCTTCAGCAGCGGCCAGGCATCGCTCAGAACAGCATCGTTTGCCCGTCCAGGCCCGGGCTCCGGAATGCGCCCAGGTCAAGGTCGACCCGTATCTGGTTGAAGCCGAGCCGCTCGCTGGCCTTGCGGAAGCGCTGCCCGATCAGCCCGGCCCAGGGCCCGGATCCCTTCATCCGCGTGGCGAAATCGCTGTCGTAATCCTTGCCCCCCCGCATGTCGTGGATGCGGGCCATGATGCGGCCCGCACGTTGCGGGTAGTGCAGCTCGAGCCACTGGCGAAACAGCGGACTCACCTCCCACGGCAGCCGCAATACATGGTAGAACGCGCTGCGCGCGCCCGCGTCCCACGCTGCCTGCAATACCTGCTCCATGTCTTCGGTCAGGAACGGGATTTGCGGGGCCAGGCTCACGCCCACCGGGATACCGTGTTCGGCCAGGGTCCGGATGGTGCGCAGCCGGCGGTGCGGCGCTGCGGCCCTCGGCTCCAGCTTGCGGGTGAGTTCGGCATCGAGCGTCGTGATCGTGATGTACACGGCCACCAGCTTTTGCTGCGCCATCGGCGCGAGCAGGTCGATGTCACGCTCGACGCCGCTGGACTTGGTCACCATCGAAAAGGCGTGGCGGCTTTCGTGCATCAGTTCGATCACCGACCGTGTCAGTCGCAATTCCCGCTCCACCGGCTGGTAGCAATCGGTGGCGGTGCCGATCGCGAGCGCACGCGGCTGATAGCCTTTCTTCGACAGCTCCGCTCGCAGCACCGCGGCAATATTGCGCTTCGCGACGATCTTCGTTTCGAAGTCCAGCCCCGGCGACATGTTCAGGTAGCTGTGCGTCGGGCGCGCGTAACAGTAGATGCAACCGTGCTCGCAGCCCCGGTATGGATTGATTGAGCGGTCGAAGTAGATGTCGGGCGAGTCGTTGGAGGTGATGATGCTGCGCGCGTCCTCCCAGATCACTTCAGTTTTGGGCGAGCAGCTGTCGGCCTTCAATTGCTCGAGCGTGCCCCAGCCATCGTCCTCGTCGTGCCGCACTTCGGCCGCGAATCGGTGCGGCAACTGTGTCGCCGCGCCTCGGCCCTTGATGGCTTCGACGGGGATAAAAACTTCGGTCATCGATAAATTTTAACTGTTTATTCATCCAGTATCATCACTGTAGAAATCGGGTCATTACTGGAATTACTGAAAAGTCGAAAAGCGGGATAAACTCGCCTGCATGACGACAGAGACTCTCGTCCCGACTTTGACCCGGCAGTTCGTTTCGCACTTCGGCGAGATGGGTAGCCGCTGGGGGATCAACCGCACGGTCGGCCAGATCTATGCGCTGATTTTTGTCTCGCAGCGGCCGCTCAATGCCGACGACATCGCGCAGGCGCTGGAGTTCTCGCGCTCCAATGTCAGCGTGGGCCTGAAGGAACTGCAGGCATGGCGACTGGTGCGACTGAAGCACCTGCCCGGCGACCGCCGCGAATATTTCGACGCGCCGTCCGACGTCTGGGAAATCTTCCGGGTGCTGGCGCAAGAGCGGCGCCGGCGCGAGATCGAGCCGACGTTGTCGATGCTGCGCATGGCGCTGCTCGAAACCCCGTCCAGCGACGCCGAGCGGCATGCGCAGGATCGCATGCGCCAGATGCACGAATTGATCGACCGCTTGATGACCTGGTTCGACGACGTGCAGAAGCTGGCGCCCGAAACCGCCCTGCAGCTGATGGGAATGGGTACGACTGTCACGAAAGTGCTGGAGTTCAAGGACCGGGTTACCGGCCGCTCGCCGGCCCAAAGAAAGGAACGATAACGATGGACGCCCTCCTCCTGTCGCGGATTCAGTTCGCAGCCAACATGAGTTTTCACATCCTGTTCCCGACGATCAACATCGCGCTGTGCTGGTTCCTGGTGTACTTCCGCCTGCGCCACACGGCGGCGAAGGGCACACCCGCCGCGGCGGAGTGGGAGCAGGCGTATTTCCTGTGGACCAAGATCTTCGCCCTGAGCTTCGGGCTCGGTGTGGTGTCGGGGATCACGATGAGTTTCCAGTTCGGCACCAACTGGCCCGGCTACATGGAAAAGGCCGGCAACATCGCCGGGCCGCTGCTGGGGTACGAGGTGCTGACGGCGTTCTTCCTGGAAGCGACCTTCCTGGGCATCATGCTGTTCGGCCGCGGCCGGGTGTCTGACCGCGTGCACCTGGTGGCGACCCTGATGGTCGCGGCAGGCACGACCCTTTCCGCGTTCTGGATCCTGAGTCTGAACTCCTGGATGCAGACGCCGGCCGGCTACACCATCATCGACGGCCGCTTTCATGCGACCAGCTGGCTGGAAGTGATTTTTAATCCCTCATTCCCCTACCGGCTGACGCACAAGCTGCTGGCCTCCACGCTGACCGCGTCGTTCCTGATCGCCGGCCTGTCGGCGTGGCAGGTGCTGCGCAACGCCGCCAACCGCGGCACGCACCGCGCCCTGCGCACCGCCGTGGTGGCAGCCGCGATTGCAATTCCGCTGCAAATCGTGGCCGGCGACCTGCACGGATTGAACACGCTGCAGCACCAGCCGGCCAAGATCGCCGCCATCGAAGCCCTCTGGCACACCGAAACCAGCGCTCCGCTGACGCTGTTCGGCTGGCCCAACGAGAAAGAGGGCCGCACCGATTTCGCGATTCAGGTGCCGAAGCTGGCAAGCCTGATCCTGGCGCACGACATCAACGCGCAGCTGAAGGGCCTCGACTCGTTTCCCGGTGCCCATCCGCCGGTCGCGCCGGTGTTCTGGGGCTTTCGCGTCATGGTCGGCATGGGTGTCCTGATGATGGCCGTGGCATGGTGGAACGCCTGGACGTTGTGGCGCGGCCGGCGGCTGCCGGTGTCCACCGCGGCCGGCAACTCACTCCCGTTCTCGCGCTGGCAGTTGCGGCTGCTGGCGGCCATGACATTCTCGGGCTGGGTCGCCACCCTGGCGGGTTGGTACGTGACCGAAATCGGCCGCCAGCCGTTTCTGGTCTACGGGCTGCTGCGCACGGCCGATCTCGTCGCCGACCACCCGCCGGCGATGGTGCTGTCGACGCTGATCGCCTATCTGGTCGTGTATGCCGGACTGCTGCTGTCGTACATCGGCGTCCTGATGTACATGGCGCAGCATCCGGCCAAGCCAACGCCGCAAATGGCGCAAAGCCCGCAGACCGCGATGCCGGCCGGCGGGCGGGCCTGAACCCGCCACCGGAGAAGCGCGATGAACCTGACCTGGAACCAATTCCTGCCGCTGATCTTCATGGGCGTGATGGGGCTGGCATTGCTGGCCTACGTGATCCTCGATGGCTACGACCTGGGCGTCGGCATCCTGCTGCCGTTCGCGACCGACGACGAGAAGGACGTGATGGTGTCCAGCATCGGTCCGTTCTGGGACGCCAACGAAACCTGGCTGGTGCTGGGCATCGGGGTGCTGCTGGTGGCCTTTCCGCTGGCGCACGGCATCGTGCTGTCGGCGCTGTACCTGCCGGTAGCGGTGATGCTGGTGGGACTGATCCTGCGCGGAGTCTCGTTCGACTTCCGGGTCAAGGCGCGCGCGGCCCGCAAGGAATTGTGGAACCGTTTGTTCTCGATCGGGTCGGTGCTGGCGGCGATGGCGCAGGGCTGGATGCTGGGCAGCTATCTCACCGGCTTCAACACCGGGGTCTGGTCCCTGCTGTTTGCGCTCGGTATCGCGCTGACGCTGCCGACGGCTTACTGCATGCTGGGCTCCGGCTGGCTCATCATGAAGACGGGCGACGCGCTGCAGCGCAAGGCAGTGGGCTGGGCCCGCACCATGCTGTGGCCGATGGGCGCCGCGCTGGCCGGCATCTCGCTGGCCACGCCGATGGTGAGCCAGAGCGTGTTCGACCGCTGGTTCAGCATGCCCCAGTTGATCGGGCTGCTGCCGATTCCGCTGGCGTGCGCCGCGGCTTTTTTTGCGGCCCTGCTTGTGGTGCGCAAACCGGGCGCCGTCGAGGCCGGCTACGGCTGGGTGGTGTTCGCGAGCACTGTACTGATCTTCATGATGGCCTTCCTGGGCCTGGCATACAGCATCTATCCGTTCATCGTGATCGACCGCTTGACCGTCTGGCAGGCGGCTGCCGCGCATGAGTCGCTGGTGTTCATCTTCGTCGGCCTGGCGATCACGTTGCCGGCGATCATCGTGTACACGGTCTTCATGTACAGGGTGTTCTGGGGCCGGGCCAGCGCGCTGAGCTACGGCCTCGTTGAATAGCAGGAGCCCCGCAAGAGAGAACCACGATGCTCCGACGTGTCATCTTCCGCGGTATCGGCCTCGCCGCGCTCATGCTGCCGGCGTGTTTCGGCGCTTTGGCCCAGGCGCCTCGCGTCATCACGCTGGTCGTCCCCTTCACGCCCGGTACCGGCCCGGACGCCATCGCGCGCATCGTCGGTCCGCGGCTGGCCGCGCGCCTGGGGTCGTCGGCGGTGGTGGAGAACAAACCCGGTGCGAGCGGCAACATCGGCACCGACTTCGTGGCCAAGGCCAAGCCGGACGGGTCGGTTTTGCTGGCGACGGTCAACACCTTCACCATCACACCGGCCCTGTACAAGAACCTGCCGTACAACCCGATCGCCGACTTTGCGCCGATCGGCAAGGTGGCAGTCAGCAACATTGCACTTGTTGTCAATGCGGCCCTGCCGGCGCCGAATTTCGAGGCGCTGCTGGCACTGGCGCGCGCCAGGCCCGGCGGCCTGAACTACGGTTCACCCGGCAATGGCACGCCGCAGCACCTGGCGATGGAAGTCTTGAAGAAACGCTATGGGCTGGACATCCTGCATGTCCCTTACAAGGGCGCGGCGGGAGCCAACACCGATCTGCTGGGCGGCCAGATCCAGATGGCGATGCTGCCGGTGCACACGGCATTGCCTTTCGTCAAGGCGGGCAAGCTGCGCATGCTCGCGGTTTCGGGCGACACCCGTTCCGCATTCGCGCCCGAGATTCCCAGCCTGGGCGAACTCGGCGCCGGCAACGTCGACCTGTCGCTTTATTTCTGGCTGGCGGCGCCGGCGGGCATGACGGGCGACCAGGTCGCGCACCTGAACCGCGAACTGGTCGCAGTGCTGGCGCTGCCGGAGGTGAAAGAGCTGTTTGCAGCGCAGGGCCTGATTCCGGACACCGGGTCGTCGGCGCAGATCGCCGACACCATCCGGCGCGACATCGACCGCTGGAAGCGCTTTGTCGCGGAGCAGAACATCACCGTGGACTGAGGCGTTGCTGGGTCTCGCGGTACTCGCGCTTGAGGCGCGCGACAAAGGCCGCCGTGCTGGCGACTTCGGTCACGGCGCCGATACCCTGGCCGCAGCCCCAGATATCCTTCCACGCCTTTTTCGCATCGCCGCCGAAACTCATCTTGGTGGGGTCGCTTTCGGGCAGATTGTCGGGGTCCAGGCCGGCTGCGATGACGGAGGCTTTGAGGTAGTTGCCGTGCACGCCGGTGAACAGGCTCGAATAGACGATGTCATCCGAGTTGCCGTCGACGATCGCCTGCTTGTAGGCGTCGCTGGCACGCGCCTCGCTGGTCGCGATGAAGGCGGACCCGATGTACGCGAAGTCGGCGCCCATCGCCTGCGCCGCCAGCACCGCGCCGCCGGTGGCGATCGCTCCCGACAAGGCCACCGGACCGTCGAACCATTGCCGGATTTCCTGAATCAGCGCAAAAGGGCTCTTCACGCCCGCGTGTCCGCCGGCGCCGGCCGCGACCGCGACCAGGCCATCCGCGCCTTTCTCGATCGCCTTGCGGGCAAACATGTTGTTGATGATGTCGTGCAGCACCACGCCGCCGTAACTGTGGATCGCATCGTTCACGTCGGTACGCGCGCCCAACGAGGTGATCACGACCGGCACCTTGTACTTGACCAGCGCTTCCATGTCGTGCTGCAGCCGGTCGTTGCTCTTGTGCACGATCTGGTTGATCGCGAACGGCGCCGCCGGTTGTTCGGGATGCGCCCGGTTCCACCCGGCCAGCGTCTCGCTGATCTCGTGCAGCCACTCGTCGAGCTGCGACGCCGGCCGCGCATTCAGCGCCGGCATGGAGCCGATGATGCCGGCCTTGCACTGCTCGATCACCAGCTTCGGGTTGCTGATGATGAAGAGCGGCGCGCCGATCACCGGCAGCGAGAGATTTTGCAGAGCCTGGGGGAGAGTGGACATGGTGTTTGCGCCAGTTGCGGTTGGGAGAAACTGTCATTTGTGGCCTGACCCGCAATCCAGGGGTTCATGGATCCCGGGTTCGGGCCCGGGATGACAGACTAGAAGGACTCAACTGGCAGCGCCGTCACGCTGCCTGCGCCTTCGACGATGCTGTCGCGCAACCCCGGCGCCTTTGCCAGGATGTGCTCCGCATAGAACTGCGCCGTCGTGATCTTCGCCTGCAGGAAAGCGCTGTCTTCGCCCGCGCCGCCGCCATTGTTTCGCAACAGGTCCTCGGCCACGAGCAGGGAGCGCGCCAGTTGCCAACCGGCGACCATGTTGCCGGCCAGCATCAGGTACGGAACCGATCCGGCGAAGGCGGCGTTGGGCAAGCTCTTGCTGTTGGCCACGACGAATTCCACGACATCGACAAAAGCCGCGCGGGCCGCCGACAAGCGCTTGCGCACCGCCCGGGCCGCATCGCCGCCCTGCGCGCCGAGTTCGGACTCCGTCTGCTCGATCTGGCCCGCGATCGCCTTCGCCGTCCGGCCGCCATCGCGGGCGGTCTTGCGGCCGACCAGGTCGTTGGCCTGGATCGCCGTCGTGCCCTCGTAGATCGTCAGGATCCGTGCATCGCGGTAGTACTGGGCGGCGCCCGTCTCCTCGATGAAGCCCATGCCGCCGTGCACCTGCACGCCCAGCGACGTGACCTCCAGGCTCATCTCGGTGCTGAAGCCCTTGACCAGCGGCACCATGAATTCGTAGAACGTCTGGTTCTGCTTGCGCACCTCCGGGTCCGGATGGTGATGCGAGGCGTCGTAAGCAGCCGCGGCGACCGTGGCCATCGCGCGGCAGCCTTCGGTGTAGGCGCGCATCGTCATCAGCATCCGCCGCACATCGGGGTGGTGGATGATCGGCGCGCTGGCTGTCACCGAACCATCGACCGGCCGCGACTGCACGCGATCCTTCGCATACGCCACAGCCTTCTGGTAGGCCCGGTCCGCAATCGCGATGCCCTGCACGCCGACCGCATAGCGGGCCGCGTTCATCATGATGAACATGTATTCGAGGCCGCGGTTCTCCTGGCCGACGAGATAGCCCGCGGCACCGCCCCGGTCGCCGAACTGGAGCACCGCAGTCGGCGAGGCCTTGATGCCGAGCTTGTGTTCGATGCTCACGCACTGCACGTCGTTGGCCGCGCCCACGGCGCCGTCCTTGCCGACCAGGAACTTCGGCACCACGAACAGGCTGATGCCCTTGACGCCTTCCGGCGCACCGCTGACCCGTGCCAGCGTCAGATGCACGATGTTCTCCGCCATGTCGTGCTCGCCGTAGGTGATGAAGATCTTGGTGCCGAAAACCCTGTAGCTGCCATCGGCCTGCGGCTCGGCTCTAGAGCGCACCATCGCCAGGTCAGAGCCCGCCTGTGGCTCGGTCAGGTTCATCGTGCCGGTCCATTGACCGCTCACCAGCTTCTCAAGGTAGACAGCCTTCAGCTCGTCAGAGCCCGCCGTCAGCAGCGCTTCAATCGCGCCGTCACTCAGCAAGGGGCACAACGCAAAACTCATGTTCGCCGAATTGAGCATTTCGCCGCAAGCCGCACCAATGGTTTTCGGCAGGCCCTGGCCGCCGTAGTCGGCTGGGTGCTGCAAGCCCTGCCAGCCGCCTTCAACGTATAGTTTGAACGCATCCTTGAATCCGGGCGTGGTCGTGACGACGCCCAGCTTGAAGCTTGAAGGGTTCTGGTCACCGGCCCAGTTCAGCGGCGACAGCACGCCTTCGTTGAACTTGGCGCATTCCTCCAGCACCGCCTGCGCGGTTTCAAAACCCGCATCCTCGAAGCCCGGAATCTTCGCGACTTCTTCAATGTTGGCGATGTGCTGGATGTTGAACAGCATGTCTTTGAGGGGGGCTTTGTAAGTCATGTTTTGTCTCCGGAATTCATGCTGTCACTCAAGCAACAAAAAAGGCACCGCGAACGATACCTTTTGAGGTTTTTTCAATTAAAGCGCCGCCGTCAGCTCAGGCACCGCCGTGAACAGATCAGCCTCCAGCCCGTAATCAGCCACACTGAAAATCGGCGCCTCGGGGTCTTTGTTGATGGCGACGATGACCTTGCTGTCTTTCATGCCGGCCAGGTGCTGAATGGCGCCTGAGATGCCGGCGGCGATGTAGAGCTGCGGCGCGACGATCTTGCCGGTCTGGCCGACTTGCCAGTCGTTGGGCGCGTAGCCTGCGTCAACAGCGGCGCGTGAAGCACCCAGCGCCGCCCCCAGCTTGTCGGCCAGCGGCATCAAGACTTCATTGAACTTTTCGATAGAGCCGAGGGCACGGCCACCGGAGACGATGATTTTTGCGGCCGTCAGTTCGGGGCGGTCGCTCTTGGCAATTTCGGAGCCCAGAAACGACGACTTGCCGCTGTCTGCCACGCCTTCGAGTATGTCAATGGACGCAGTGCCACCGGTGGCCGCCGCCGGGTCAAAGCCGGTGGTGCGAACCGTGATCACTTTGGTCGCGTCCAGGCTTTGCACGATGGCAATCGCATTGCCGGCATAGATCGGGCGCTCGAAGGTATCGACCGCATCGACCTTGGTGATGTCGGAGATCTGGCCGACGTCGAGCGTGGCCGCAACGCGCGGCGCAATGTTTTTTCCAGACGCCGTAGCCGGAAAAAGGATGTGTGAATAGTTCGCTGCGATGGCGAGAATCTGCGCGGCCATGTTCTCGGCCAGGCCGTGCTCGAAATGCACGCCATCGACATGAATGACTTTCGCCACGCCAGCAATCTGCGCTGCTGCCTTGGCCGCGCCCTCGGCGCCCCTGCCGGCTACCAGCACATGGACTTCACCACCGCACTGGGCGGCGGCTGTTACGGTGTTCAGGGTGGCGGGCTTGATGCTCGCGTTGTCGTGTTCGGCAATTACCAATGCAGTCATTTTTTGTTCCAAAAAATTTTTTAATCAGTTGAGGACAGAGCTTTTAAATCAGTTGGGGACAGAGCTTGCCCGCTTCGCGTGGCTGCGGTCTTTCCCGCAAAGTCTCAAATTACTTTGGCTTCGTTCTTCAGCTTATCCACCAGGGCAGCCACATCGGCCACCTTCACGCCGGCGCTGCGCTTGGGTGGCTCGCTGACCTTGAGCGTCTTGATGCGCGGCTTGACATCGACCCCGAGGTCTTCGGGCTTGAAGTTGTCGAGCTGCTT
>JAYUHN010000392.1:0-3713 GCA_043766965.1 Ramlibacter sp.
AGTTGGGGTAACAGGGCGTCTCTCAGTGCTTGCCTGAGGGCGTCGTCCGTATAACGGGCAGCGGGGTCTGGGTAGGCAACCGCATCGCGCAACGAACCGTCTGGGAAGTACGGGTTCTGCGGGATGCACATAAGGTCACTCGGCATCTCGATCGTGCCGCTCGCGAATGGCCAGATGCCGCCGAAGGCTCGGAACAAGGTCGACTTGCCGCTGCCGGAAGGCCCTTTGATCAGCACGGCATCGCCTGGATTCACGCGCACCGACAGCTTGCCCAGGAGCGGGTTGCCGTTCGGAAGTTGTAGCGCCAGGTCCGTCGCAACCAGCGCTTCGGCACCTGCTGCAACGGCGGGTCCCTGCACCAGCGACTGGGTGCTCACGCTTTCTTCGAAGCCGGTCAGTCGTTCGGCGGTGGCGCGCCAAATGGCGAGCGAGCTGTAGTTGTCGACCAGCCACGACAGGGAATCCTGCACGTTCCCGAAAGCGGAAGAGATCTGCATCAGCTGCCCCAGCTGGATGGCGCCGCTGAAAAAACGCGGCGCCGCCACGATGAAGGGAAACACCACCGCGGCCTGGGCGAAGAAGTTGCTGAACCAGTTAAGATTCTTGCGCGCCCTGATCAGCTGCAGGTAGTTGGCGAGCACGCGGGAGAAGCGCAGGTCGAGGTGCTGGCGTTCCACCTGTTCGCCCTTGTCCAGAGCGATGGCCTCGCTGTATTCGCGCACGCGCACCATGTGGTGCCGGAAATCGGCCTCGTAGCGCTGCTGCCGGAAATTGAGTGGGATCTGCCGGCGGCCGATGTAGTGGGTGAGGACACTGCCGACCAGGCAGTACGCGACCGCCGCCCACACCATGAAGCCAGCAATTTCATAGGTTGACCCCTGCACCGTGAACGAAAAGCCTCCGCTCAACCCCCACAGGATGCCGACGAAGCTGGCCAGCGTCACCACCGCATTGAGCACGCCCATGCTGAGGGAGACGGTGTAATTGGTGAAGAGCGTGATGTCTTCCTGGATGCGCTGGTCCGGGTTGTCCGGAGTGCCGCTGCCGCTGGCGAAGCGAGCCAGTTCGATCCGGTAGAACGCCTTGCCCGCCAACCAGCGCTCGAGATAATGAGTGGTCATCCATGCACGCCACCGGATTTCCAGTAGCTGCGTGAGGTAGAACTTGTACACAGCGATGACGATGTAGCCGAACGCCAGATAGGTGAAACGTAACAGCTGCGTCCAGAACACCTGCTGGTCGCGTTTCTCGAGTGCGTCGTAGAAAACCCGGTTCCAGTTCGTGATCTGCACCAGCATGTAGACCGCGCCCAGGTTGAGCAGCACGATCGCGAGCAGCAGCGCGCGGGCCTTCCATTTTTCCTCGGAGCGGAAGTAGGGAAGCGTCAGCGCCCAGATCTTGCGGGCCGTGCTTCGAAGCAGAGCGAATTTGGAGACCAGTTGCATGCGGATGACCCTTCAGCGGAAGGACACGATCCTAGCGCCTCAACCGTTGCCCATGGTCAAGAAGACGGGTTCGAAATTCCGCTGTAGACGTGACCGGACGGCACATGGCGCGCGGCCAGGTCCACGTGGCCGGTCTGGTCGTCGAAGAAAAAGTCGGGCTCGAATTCACGCAGGAATTCGCCTTTCGCCAGGCCACCGAGAAACATCGCCTCGTCCACGTGGATGTTCCAGTTCATGAGCGTTCGGATGGCGCGCTCATGGGCCGGCGCACTGCGAGCGGTGACCAGCGCGGTGCGGATCTTCATCGCCGGCGTTCCCGCCTGCTGCAGCCGGTGCAACGCTGACAACAGCGGTTTGAACGGCCCCTGCGGCAACGGCTGCGCCGCCTTGCTCGATTCATGCCGCTGGAACGCGTCGAGTCCGTGCGACTGGAACACCCGCTCGGCTTCGTCCGAGAACAGCACGGCGTCACCGTCGAATGCGATCCGCACTTCGTCCGGATAGTTGTTTCCCGCCAGCACCGATTCGGTCAGCACGCGCGCCGCGGGGAATCCTGCCGCCAGGGCATCGCGCACGTCGTCCGCATTGGCCGACAGGAAAAGATGCGCGCGCAGCGGCCGCAGGTAGCGAAACGGCGAGCGGCCCTGGGTGAACACGCCCCGCTCCAGCTTGATCTCGTTGGCGTGACCGGAGCGGAAGATCCGCATGCCCGAGACCGGGTCGTTGCGCGACAGGATCACCACTTCCACGCGCTGTGTCGTGCTGTCGTTGAACGCCAGCAATTTCTTGATCAGCGAGAACGCGATGCCAGGTTTCGCGGGCCGGTCCAGCCGCTCCAGCTGGAGCTTCATGTAGCCCTGCGCATCGCCGCTTTCGAAGATGCGGTTCTCTTCCTCGAAGTTGAACAAGGCCCGCGATGAAATCGCGACCACCAGCTTGTTGTCGAGGGACGCAGCCATGTCAGTCTCCGCCGAGCCGCCTCAAGGAGACTGAAGCACCCTCGGGGGGCAGCGACTGAAAAGAGCGTGGGGGTCGATTCACTTCAGCGCACCCACTGATTGAGCTGGATGATGGGCAGCAGCACGGCCAGGACGATCAGCATCACCACCAGGCCCATGGTCACGATCAGCAGCGGCTCGAGGATGGTTGCCAGCTGCATCGCGCGGCGCTGGACTTCGGTACTCAACTGGGTGGCGGCGCGCTGCAGCATCACCGGCAGCTGGCCGGTCTGTTCGCCGAGACGGGCGAACATGCTGAGCAAGCCGGGAAAGCGCTTCTTCTGCGCAATTGCGGAGGCCAGCGGCGCGCCTTCGCGCACCAGTACCGTCGCGTCCAGCGCGTCGGCACGCATGGCGCGATTGCTCAAGGTTTCGGCCGCGGCCTGCAGCGCCTTCAGGATCGGGACACCGGCGCCTGCAAGCATCGCCAGGGTGTTGGCGAAGCGCGACGCGTTGTAGCCGCGCGAGAGCCGTCCCAGCACGGGCAGTCGCAGCCATGCCGCATCGAAGCGTTCGCGAAACCCTTCATTGCGCAACGCAGCACGCAGAAGGAGCGCAGCCACCACGAGCGCGAGGACTGCAATCCAGCCGTACTGGCGAACCATGGCGCTGACGTAGAGCATGGCCACGGTGAGAAAGGGCAGGGCGTGCTTGCTGCCCGCAAACACATTCGCAACCTGCGGCACGACGTACGCCACCAGGAACAGCACGATCGCGATCGCCACCAACGTCACGATCGCCGGATACAGCGCAGCGCCGATCAGCCGGGATTTCAGGGTCTGGCGCTCCTCCAGGTCGTCTGCGAGACGATCGAGCACGAGGCCCAGATGGCCGCTTTGTTCACCGGCATTGACCACCGCCATGTAGATGTCCGAGAACTCGCGCGGATGTTGCGACAGTGCCTTGGCAAAGGATGCGCCTGCATTGACCTCGGCCCGCAGCGAGGCCACCAGGTTGCGCTCTTCTTCCCTTTCCGCTTCTTCGGTAAGGGCAGTCAGCGCCCGCTCGAGCGGCAGGCCGGACGTGACGAGCCCGGCGATCTGGCGCGTCCATATGGCGAGGCCGGTGGAGTTGAAAACGCGGCGGCCGAACAGTCGCGTGCCCAGGCCGAAACTGCGCTCGTTGGCTGCACCGCCGCCGGATAGCACCGGCGCGACCTGCAATGGAACCAGCGATTGCGCCCGCAACTGGCTGCGCGCCGCCTTGGCTGTTTCCGCCTCCATGACGCCGCGCAAGGTTTCCCCCTGGGCGTCGAGGGCTTCGAAGGAAT
>JAYUHN010000393.1:0-3712 GCA_043766965.1 Ramlibacter sp.
TACGTGGACGAACTGGAGGCGCACGACTCGGGCTATCTGGACGAAGACTCGTATCTGCCGGAAGATCCGGCGCAACCACCCCGCCTGGCCACTGAAGGCGGGTCGGAACCGGTCGGCGCAGCAGAGCTGAGCACCGGCACCTGGCTCGAGCTGATGGTGAACGGAAGCTGGCTGCGGGTCCAGCTCACATGGGCCAGCCCTCACTCCACCTTGTTCATGTTCACCTCCCTGTCCGGCTCGGCCCATTCGATGTCGCGGCGCACGCTCGAGCGCTTGCGCGGGCAGGGGATGATGAAGGTGGTGGCCGAGCGCAATGTGGTCGACGATGCGTTCGACCAGGTGGCCAAGGCCGCCCTCAACAACAGCCTGAAACCCCGCTCCTGAGGGCCCCCGGCGAAACCCTGCGCCACTCGCGCGGCCGGGTGACGGGGATAATCGCTTTTTTGCAGTTCGCAAATCCCTCCCAAGAAAAGCCATGGCCCAGTACGTCTTCACCATGAACCGCGTCGGCAAGATCGTGCCGCCGAAGCGCCACATCCTCAAGGACATCTCGCTCTCCTTTTTCCCCGGCGCCAAGATCGGCGTGCTGGGCCTGAACGGCTCGGGCAAGTCCACGCTGCTGAAAATCATGGCCGGCGTCGACAGGGAATACGAAGGCGAAGCGACGCCCATGCCGGGCCTGAACATCGGCTACCTGCCGCAGGAACCGAAACTCAATCCGGGGCACACCGTGAGGGAGGCGGTCGAGGAAGCCTTGGGCGAGGTGTTCGCCGCCAAGGCCAAGCTCGAAGCCGTGTACGCGGCGTACGCTGATGCGGACGCCGATTTCGATGCACTCGCAGCGGAGCAGGCCCGGCTCGAAGCCATCATCGCCACCTCCGGCACCGATTCCGAACACCAGCTCGAGATCGCGGCCGACGCGCTGCGGCTGCCGCCCTGGGAAGCCATGGTGAATGTGCTCTCGGGCGGAGAGAAGCGACGGGTTGCGCTGTGCCAGCTGCTGCTGTCCAAACCGGACATGCTGCTGCTCGACGAACCGACCAATCACCTGGATGCCGAGTCGGTCGAATGGCTCGAAGTGTTCCTCAAGCGCTATCCGGGGACGGTGGTCGCCATCACCCACGACCGTTATTTCCTGGACAACGCGGCGGAATGGATCCTGGAACTCGACCGCGGCAACGGCATCCCCTGGAAGGGCAACTACAGCACCTGGCTGGAGCAGAAGGGCGACCGGCTGGCGGCGGAACAGAAGGGCGAGGAAGCGCACGCCAAGGCGCTGAAGAAGGAACTCGAATGGTCGCGCCAGAACCCGAAGGCGCGCCAGGCGAAAAGCAAGTCGCGGCTGGCGCGCTTCGAGGAACTGAGCGACGTGGAGTACCAGAAGCGCAACGAGACGCAGGAGATCTTCATTCCGGTCGCGGACCGCCTGGGCAGCCAGGTGTTCGAATTCCACAATGTCAGCAAATCGTTCGGCGACCGGCTGCTGATCGACGACCTGAGCTTCACGGTTCCGGCCGGCGCCATCGTTGGCATCATCGGCCCCAACGGCGCCGGCAAGTCGACCCTGTTCAAGCTGATCGCCGGCAAGGAAAAGGCCGATTCAGGCCAGGTGGTGATCGGTTCCACGGTGAAGATGGCGTTCGTCGACCAGCACCGGGACGAACTGGAAAACGCCAAGACCGTGTGGGAGGACATCTCGGGCGGCCTCGACATCCTCAACGTCGGCAAGTTCCAGATGGCCAGCCGCGCCTACGCCGGCCGCTTCAACTTCAATGGCGCCGACCAGCAGAAGCGGGTCGGCACGCTGTCCGGCGGCGAACGCGGCCGGCTGCACCTGGCCAAGACACTTATCGCCGGGGGCAACGTGCTGCTGCTGGACGAGCCTTCGAACGACCTCGACGTCGAAACGCTGCGTGCGCTGGAAGATGCGCTGCTCGAATTCGCGGGCAGCGTGATGGTGATCAGCCACGACCGCTGGTTCCTGGACCGGATCGCGACCCACATCCTGGCGGCCGAAGGCGACAGCCAGTGGACCTTTTTCAACGGCAATTACCAGGAGTACGAGGCGGACAAGAAACGCCGCCTGGGAGAAGAAGGTGCCAAGCCGAAGCGGATGCGCTATAAAGCGTTGAAATGACGCGCAGCGTCATCCCCGCGCAGGCGGGGATCCAGTTCCGATAGCCGTCATCCCGCGCCGGCGGGGACCCAGACCATCACCATGTCAGCCGTCCCGCAGAACGCGTCTTCCCAGCCCCTGTACCGGTCCTGCATGAAGGAAGCGGCCAGCCGGGGCGAGCCTTTGATGCAGCGGCTGGTGACGCGGTGCGTCAAGTCGATGGCCCAGCGTGCCACGACGATGCACGACGCGCAGGAGCGCAACCTGCTCACGGAGGCGGCCCGCATCCTGATGAAGCACCAGGAAGCGCTGTGCGAAGCCTATCCCCAGGCGCTGCTGGCTGAATTCGCCCAGGCGATCGCAGGCGCCAACGCCCGTGCCTCGGCGCTCAGCTTCGACTCGCTGGAGCTGATGGGCGACGAGCAGCTGCAGGAAAGCGTGGAGGTGGTGCGCACGCAGCAAGCGGTCGCCCATGCCGTCGAAAACGAGTTGAAGGAGCTCACCGCGCTGGTGTGCGCTGTGCAGGGCCTGCGCATCGTGCAGTCCGAACGCAACCCGCTGCGGCCCGAGGTCTACGTTCGCGCGCTGCGCACGGTCACCATGCAAAGCCCGATCCCCAGCACGGTGCGCAACCGCTGGATGCAGCACCTGGGCGAAGCGCTCGGGCCGGAACTGGCCCGGGTCTACAGCGAGCTGTCGGAGCTTTTGCGCGGTCAGGGCGTGGTTCCGGCCGGCTATATCGTGGTGCCTGCGCGCGAGCTGCCCGTTCCCGGTTCGGCCCGGGCGCCCGCCGTCGCCGCGGGACAGCCCGCCAGCACCTTGCTGAACGTGCGGGAACTGCGGCGGCTTTTGTCCGGAAAGTTCGAGCACAGCCCCGACTCGTTCGCGGGAAAATTCGAGCGCGAATTCGAATCCGGCGAACGCGCGGAACCACCGACCGAATTCTCCATGACCGTGCCGGCCGCCTACGAGGCCCTGCAGGAAATGAAGCAGGTCGACCAGGTCATGAACCGGCTGAAGCAGCGCGCGGCTGCGCCGGCCACGCCGCTCACGGGCATGGCAGCGGTCCGCGAGCAGATGCGTGCGGCTGCCAGCAGTCCCGGCCAGGCACTCGGGCTGGAAGTGGTGAACCTGATGGTCGAGAACATCGGCAACGATTCGCGGCTGCTGGGGCCGGTGCAGCAGGCGGTGCGCGATCTGGAGCCGGCGCTGTTGCGGCTGGCGCTCGAGGATCCAAGGTTTTTCAGCGACAAGGGCCATCCGGCCCGACGGCTGCTGGAACAGATGACACAGCGCAGCCTGGCATGGCCGGCCGTGGATTCGCCCGGCTTCGCCACCTTCTACGAGCCGTTGCAACAGGCGGTCGATGCGCTGTTGGCGACCAACGTCCCGGGCGGCGATCCGTTCCAGTTCGCGCTGTCCTCGCTGGAGGAGGCGTGGGGCGAGCAGCACCAGCGTGCCAGCCGGCATCGCCAGCGCGCCGTGCAGGCGCTGCTGCAGGCGGAGCAGCGCAACCTGCTGGCCGGCAAGATCAGCCGGCAACTGCGTTCACGGCCCGATGTGGCGGGCGCGACGCGCGAAATCGGCGGCTTCGTC
>JAYUHN010000394.1:0-3708 GCA_043766965.1 Ramlibacter sp.
ATGAAGAGCGCGCCCGACCTGCCGCGCCGCAACTTCACCGCCATGCTGCGCCTCGACCACAACCGCGCCAAGAGCCAGATCGCCGCCAAGACCGGCAAGCCGGTCGGCTCGATCGAAAAGCTCACCGTCTGGGGCAACCACTCGCCGACGATGTATGCCGACTACCGCTTCGCCACGATCGGCGGCGCGAACGTCAAGGACATGATCGACGACCCGGTCTGGAACGCCGATACCTTCCTGCCCACCGTCGGCAAGCGCGGCGCGGCGATCATCGCGGCGCGCGGCGTGTCGTCGGCGGCGTCGGCGGCCAATGCCGCCATCGACCACATGCGCGACTGGGCGCTCGGCACCAGGGGCAAGTGGGTCACGATGGGGGTGGCCTCCAACGGCGATTACGGTATTCCGAAGGACATCATGTTCGGTTTTCCGGTGACCACCGAGAACGGCAAGTACACGGTCGTGAAGGACCTGCCGATCGATGCCTTCAGCCGGGAGCGCATCGACAAGACGTTGAAGGAACTGCAGGAAGAGCAGGCCGGGGTAGCTCACCTTGTGTGATCGAAAGAGGACCCGATGCGCTGATGCTTTGCGCTTCGCGGCTTCAATGACGAATGACGGTTGAAGACCAGTCGTCATTTGTCATCGACGCGCAGCGAAGTCATTCGTCATCCGTCATGAGTCCGCGCGACGTGCTGTTCGGCGCGCAGGCGCAGCCCGTTTTCCTGACCGTCTGCGACCATTACAGCGGCGTCGAGTCGCGCATGCGCAAAAGCCTGCAGCTGCAGGCCGAGATGACCGAAGAATTCGGCGCCTGCGTGTTCGATGTGACGCTGGATTGCGAAGATGGGGCGCCGGTGGGTGGCGAGGCGGACCACGCGGCGCTGGTGGTGGCGCTTGCTTGCCTGGCCAGTGACAAGGCGCGTATCGCGGTGCGGGTGCACCCGGTCGGCCATCCGGCCTTCGAACAGGACGTCGCGACCATCGCCGGCACGGCTGGCCGGCGGCTGTGCCACATCATGATTCCCAAGGTCGAATCGCGGGCCGATGTCGACCGGGCGGCCAAGGCCCTGGACGCTGCCGGAGCAAAGCAGTTGCCGGTGCATGTGCTGATCGAATCGCCGGCGGCGGTGCATTGCGCCTTCGACATCGCCGCCCACCCACGCGTGCAGTCGCTCAGCTTCGGGCTGATGGATTTCGTGTCGGCGCACGGCGGGGCAATTCCGGCCGCGGCTATGGGCGTCGAAGGCCAGTTCAGCCATCCGCTGGTGGTGCGCGCGAAGCTCGAAATCGCGTCCGCCTGTCATGCCCATGGCAAGGTGCCGGCCCATGGCGTCGTGACCGAGTTCAAGGATGTGAAGGCGGTCGGCAAGGCGGCGCAGCGCGCGGCCCGCGAGTTCGGATTCAGCCGGATGTGGAGCATCCATCCTGACCAGATCCGCCCGATCCTCGCCGCGTTCGCACCGGGCGAGGCCGAAATCGATGCTGCGTCGAAGGTGATTCTCGCCGCTGCGGCGGCCCAGTGGGCGCCGATCAGCTTCGACGGCAGGCTGCATGATCGCGCCAGCTACCGCTATGACTGGCAGGTGCTGGAGCGCGCCCACCGCGCCGGTCGCAAGCTGCCGCGGGAAGTCCTGGGCTGGTTCGAACCGGTCCTGCAACACTGAACAGAACACTCACGAGGCCACGCCATATGAAAACCTTGACTGCCGCATTTCCCCTGGCGCTGCTGATGGCAGCTTCACCCGCGCTTGTCTGCGCGCAGACACCTGCTCCACCTGCCGCCAAGCCGGCCGCCAAGCCAGCGGCGAAAACCACGACCAAGCCGGCTGCCAAGGCTGCCGCCGTCGGCACGTCGAAGGCTTCTCGGTCGGCGCAAAAAGCCGCGGAGGAAGCACGGACCATCGACGACGACCCTGCCGTCAAGCTCTCGGCAACGGACCTCGAGGCCGCCAAGCAGGTGACGCTGGGGGACATCCCCTGCGAGCTCGGTGCGACGGTGCACATCACGCAGCACAAGCGGGAGGGCTTCTTCATCGTGCGCACCGGGATTCAGCGCTTCCGGATGCACCCGGTCGAAAGCCGGACCGGCGCGATCCGCCTGGAGGATCCGGTGGCGGGCGCCATGTGGCTGCAGCTGGGCAACAAGTCGATGCTGATGAGCCAGAAGATGGGCAAGCGGCTGGCGGACGATTGCATGAATCCAGCTCAGTCGGCGTTGAATGAGACGCTGAAGAAAAACCCGATCAATATCCTGGAGCAGGCGCCCGCGGTCAAGGTGGCCGCCCCGGTGCCGGCCCCGACTGCGGCCGCAGCCACGCCCCCCACCGCCGAAGCGCAAGAGCCGCCTCCGAAGGCGCCTGCCGCAGCGTTGCCTGACGCGGCCCAGCCTGCGGCCATTGCGCCTGCCGCCCCCGCTTCCGCGCCGAAATGACCGCCGCGGACACCGTCGCGGCCTGAGGGTCAGCCCAGATTCAGTTCGCGGTGCTCGCCGATCTTCGGGGGCGTGCCGGTGACGGCAGCAGTGGTCATTTTCAGCAGCTGGGTCATCTTGCTTTCGGTGATGTTCCAGTACTCGGCGTGGTTGATCTTGACTTCGACCAGTTCGAGATTGGGATCTTCGAGGCCGCCCGGGAACCAGGCCTTGACAAGCGGGTTGTACAGCCGTTCCTTGGTGGCGCGGTCGTCGTTGACACGGGCTGTGCCGGAGATCGAAACCCAGGTGTCCTTGCCGGGATCGCCATAGGTGACGCAGACGTTGCCATCGGCTTGCACCCGTTGGCCCAGCTCGGTCTTCTTAGATACGAAAAAGTAGAGCAGGCCTGCTTCGTCCAGCGAGCGGTTCTGCGTCGTCAGGGGATGGGCGTGGAGCTGTCCGTCCGCATGGCGATGGGTGAACATGCCGAACTTCATGTCCTTGATGAGATGCCAAAGGGTTTCTTGCGGGGTTTGGGTCTTGCTCATTCGATGCCTTTCGTGCAAATCAGGTGAACGAAACATCGTGACGGCCGCGACCGTCCGAGCACGTCGGCTTATGGCCCGCCTCCACGTGCGCCGTCGCCGACAGGAGGCGGAATGCGGCCGGCCCGGCCTGGGCTGCCGGGCCGGTGCGTCGCTTTCTTGTATGCTGTGAAAAACCCCGGCGCCACTGCGCGCCGCGCCGGTTCCCACAGCCCAGCCCCCGAGGAATTTCCGTCATGACCCGCGTTTTCAATTTCAGCCCCGGGCCTGCCACGCTGCCGGAATCGGTGTTGCGCCAGGCGGCCGACGAAATGCTGGACTGGCACGGCAGCGGCATGTCGGTGATGGAAATGAGTCACCGCGGCCGCGAATTCATGTCGATCATCGAAGCGGCGCGCGCCGACCTGCGCGAGCTGCTCTCGGTGCCGCCCGAATACAAGATCCTGTTCCTGCAAGGCGGCGGCCTGGGTGAAAACGCGATCGTGCCGATGAATCTGGCCGGCCGTACCGCATCCCGGTCGACACCATCGACCATCGACTTCATCCAGACCGGTTCCTGGTCGATCAAGTCGACCAATGAAGCGAAACGCTACGCCAGCGTCAATGTCGCGGCGAGTGCAACCGGCGGCAAGTTCACCGGTATCCCGGAACGCAGTACCTGGAAGCTGTCGCCGAATCCGGCCTACGTCCACGTCTGCACCAATGAAACCATCGACGGCATCGAGTTCGCTGAAGCGCCGGACGTAGCTG
>JAYUHN010000395.1:0-9794 GCA_043766965.1 Ramlibacter sp.
CGCCCAGGAAACTACGCGCCACGTCTGAACGCTTGAAGACCTGGGTCGACTCGATCAGCGAGCGCGGCGCGCGCGGGATGTTCTCTGCGCCCTGGTTGGTGCCTGTGATCGGCGGTGCGGTCAGCTTCAGGCCCTTCTCGATGCCGTGCAGGCCGGCGGCGAGCACCGCGGCCATCGCGAGGTAGGGGTTCACGTCGGCGCCGGGGCAGCGCGTTTCGAGACGAGTGGCTTTGGGTGAGCCGGCGATGACGCGAAAGCTCGCGGTGCGGTTGTCCAGGCCCCAGGTCGGCTTGACCGGCGCCCAGAAGCCATCGACCAGGCGCTTGTAGCTGTTGATCGTTGGCCAGAACATGGGGGCGAACTCCATCAGGCAGGCTACCTGGCCGGCCAGGTAGCTTTCGAACAGTTTGCTCATCTTGCGCGGGCTGCCGGGGTCGTAGAACTGGTTGCTCTTGCCATCCGACAGGCTCTGGTGGATGTGGCCGGAGCAGCCCGGGTACTGCTGGCTCCACTTCGCCATGAAGCTGGGCATGATCGAAAAGCGCGCGCCGATCTCCTTGGCGCCGGTCTTGAACAGGATCGCGCGGTCGGCCTGCTCCAGCGCTTCCGAAAACCCCAGCGCCGCCTCGTAGACGCCGGGCCCGGTCTCGGTGTGAAGGCCTTCGATCGGCACCCGGAATGCGAGCATTTCGTCCATGATGGCGTTGAAGAACTCCCGGTTCTGGTTCACCCGCAGCAGCGAGTAGCCGAACATGCCTGGCGTCAGCGTCTCGGGCCCGACACCCTGCTTTGCCGCCCAGGTCTGCGGCGTTTCCAGGAAATTGAACCACTCGAATTCCATCCCTGTCATCACCTGAAAGCCGAGTTTTTCGGCGCGGGCCAGCACCCGCTTGAGTGTCTGTCGCGGGCACACCGGGTACGGCGTGCCGTCGGTATTGATGAACTCGCCGAGGAAAAAATCGATGCCGCCGTCCCACGGCACGTTGCGGTGCGTGTCCAGGTCCAGCCGCGCCAGCGCATCCGGAAAACCATGCTGCCAGCCGGTGACGGTGGCATTGTCGTACGGACTGTCGCCCACATCCCAGCCGAAGACGACGTCGCAAAAGCCGAAGCCGTCGTCGGCCGCGCCTTCGAACTTGTCCTTGTGCAGGTACTTGCCGCGCAGGACGCCGTCGATGTCGCTGCAGGCCACCTTGACCTTGTTGGCGCCCGATTTGCGAATGGCAGCAAGGGCTGGATGAACTTTTTTGCTTGGCATGTTTGCTGACGCCCCGAATCAAACACCAGTACGCGAAAGACGCAAAGGAAGCGCGAAGGGCGCGAAACCGTTCATAGCGGTTTTCTTTCGCGTCCTTCGCGTCATCTTCGCGTCTTTCGCGTGCGGTTGTCCATGATTTCTAGATAGCTGGTTCGCCGGAAGCGATGCCCAGGTCTTCGAGCGCGAGGGCGACCGCATGGACTGCCTGCTCGATCTCGTCGCTGCCGATCGCGCCGATACAGCCTACGCGAAAAGTCTCGACCTGTGTCAGCTTGCCCGGATAAAGCAGGAAGCCACGGGTGCGGGCGGCCGCGTAGAACGCGTTGAACTCGTAGCGCGGATCGCCGGGCGCATGAAAGGTGACGATGATCGGCGCCTGGACCGCGGGGTCGATGTAAGGCATGAAGCCCAATCTTGCCATCCCGTGAATCAGTGTCTGGTAGTTGCGGGTGTAACGCGCAAGCCGGGCCGGCTGTCCCCCTTCTTCCTCGAACTGGCGGATAGCCTCCGCCAGCGCCACCACCACGTGGGTCGGCGGGGTGAAGCGCCACTGGCCGGTTTTCTCCATGTAGGTGTACTGGTCATGCAGGTCCATCGCCAGCGACTGGCTGCGGCCGGCGCAGGAGGCGAGCACCGCCTTGCGGATGAAGACGAACCCCATGCCGGGGACGCCCTCCAGACATTTGCCGCTGGCCGCGATCAGCGCATCGAAGCGGGTTTCGACAGCGTCGATCGGCAGCGCCGCGAACGAGCTCATCGCGTCGACGATCAGGCCCCGGCCATGTTTCGCGCAAACGTCCGAGACGGCCTGCAGCGGGTTCCAGACCCCGGCGCCGGTCTCGCAATGAATGAGGACGACGTGGGTGATGGTCTTGTCCTGCGCCAGCCTGGCGTCCACGGCCGTTGCGGAAACGGGCATGGACTCGTCAAATTCCAGCACGCTGCAGGTGCGTCCCATCAACGTGGTCAGACGCGCCGCGCGCTTGCAGTAGGCCCCGTTGTCCAGCACCAGCACATGGCCGTCGCGCGGGACCAGGGTGGCAACCGCCGCCTCGACACTGAAGGTGCCACTGCCTTGCAGGGGGACGACCACGTGCGATTCCTGCGCGCCGATGATCTTCAGCAGGCTCGCGCGCACCTGAGCGGTGACCTGGTTGAAATCGCTGTCCCATGAGCCCCAGTCGCGCAGCATGGCGAGCTTGGTGCGCAGTGTGGTCGTCAGCGGGCCCGGCGTCAGGAGAATCCTGTCTTTGTCCATGTTGGTTCCCTTGGTCGATGACGAATGACTTCGCGCTGTCGCGCTTCAATGACGAATGACCAAGTCATTGCGCAGCCCGGTCATCGATGCGCGCAGCCGCGAGGTCATCAAGCGAAGCTGGGTCATTCGTCACTCCCGCGCCACGCCTGCGTCCGGCGGTTCACCCACCAGGCCAGCCCCATGAACAGCAGCGTCGCGGCGGCGGACACCAAGCCGATCAGAACGGCCATTGCCGCCGCCGCGCCCATCTCGCCCGCCTCGTCGAGATTGAGGATCGCGATCGATGCCACCTTGGTTTCGGGCGAGTAAAGGAAGACGACGGCCGAGATTGTCGTCATGGCGTTGATGAAAAAGTAACGGCCGATGTCGACCAGCGCGGGGGTGCAGATCGGGAGGGTCACGCGCCAGAAGGTCTTGTAGAACGGCACCTTCAGTGACGCACTCACCGCTTCGAACTCGCCGTCCAGCCCCTTCAACGCCGTGACGGCCGTCAGGTGGCCGGTGGTGTAGAAGTGGACGATGGTGCACAGCGTCAGCAGCGTCAGCGTGTGATACAGGCCGTTGAGCGGATTGTCCGCCGCATTGAAGAAGAAGATGTAACCCAATCCAAGCACCAGACCCGGAACCGCCATCGGCAGCATCGACAACAGCTTGACGACGGCCCGCAGTCCATTCATTCCCCGCGTCTTTTCCAGCAGGTACGCGCCGCAGAACACCAGCGCGGTGCCGAACACCGCCGTGCCGGCCGCCATCTTCAGGCTGTTGAAGAAGCCGACGCTCACCTCCGCATCGACCAGCCCCAGCACGTAGTGACGCAGGCTCGGCGTGAGGTTATACGGCCAGAAGCTGACGAACGAGGCGAACACCGCCATGCCCAGCATCGCCAGCACCAGGAAGGCGATGACGCAGCAGTACAGCGTCATCACGGCGTCGAAGGCCGGCGCCCGCCGCGGCCGGTAAGGAACGGCGCGCGCGGTCAGCATGGCGGTCTGGCGCCGGCTTACATAACCGTCGACCCCGAAGGTCAGCAGCGCGGGCGCCAGCAACAGGATGGCGACGACAGCGCCCTTGGCGAAATCCTGCTGGCCGATCACCAGCTTGAAGACGTCTGTGGCCAGCACGTTGAAGCTGCCGCCGATCACCTTCGGGATGCCGAAGTCGGTGATGACGAGCGTGAAAGCAACCAGCGCGGCCGAAATCAATCCGTACTTGGCGCCAGGCAAGGTGATCGTAAAGAATTTTCGCCTCGCGCTGGTGCCCATCGCATCCGCGGCCTCGTACAAGCGCGCATCCGACAGGCTGAGCGCCGTGACCAGGATCATGAGCACGTGCGGCATCACCGCGAAGCACTCGGCCAGGACGATGCCCGGGGCGCCGTAGATCTGGGCGATCCCCATGCCGGTCATCCAGCCCTTCAGAACGCCCTGGTTGCCGAACCAGTAGATCAGCGAAATCGCGGCCAGCAGCGAAGGCGCCAGCAACGGAATCAGCGTGATGCCGCGGAACAGCGGCTTGGCCGGCATGCACGAACGGGCCAGCGCATAGGCAAACCCGAAGGCAAGCGGCACCGTGACCAGTGTCACGAGCGCCGACACCCAGATGCTGTTCCAGAGGCTGTCCAGCAGCGCCGGTGTTCTTGCGTAATCGACGAAGTTCGACCAGCCGACGAACTCACCCGCCTTGCCTTGCAGCGCCTGCAGCAGGATGGCCAGCAACGGCAGGCCGAGAAACGCCAGCAGCGCGAGCGCGACGACCAGCAGGGCGAGGTGCGCGATGCGGTCGGTCCAGTGTGCCGATTGCTGCACCGACTGCGTCGGCGTCGAAGGCAGGACCGCGGCCACCTAGAACACCTTCATTCGTTCCGGCAACAGCTTGAGCCGCAACGGCGAGCCGACCTGCAGCGACTGCTCCGACAGATAGTTCAGCGACAGGTACACCGTCAGCTTGTTGGCGTCGAGCGCGGGCGAAGCGACGCGCACATGGCAATAGGAACCGAGGAACTCGATCTTCTCGATGCTGGCGTCGAACACATGCGGATCGCCGGGGGCGATGGGGCGGGCCAGCACGTCTTCCGGCCGCAGATAGACCCGCGCCTCGCGATCGTGGCCGTCGCACGGAATCGAAAGACTGCCGAACCGCAGCAGGCCGCCGGCGATCCGTGCCGGCAGCATGTTGACTTTGCCCACAAAGTCGGCCACGAAGGGCGACGCGGGCTCGCGGTAGATCTCCATCGGCGTGCCGACCTGTTCGATCACGCCCTGGTTCATCACCACGATGCGGTCGGCGACCGACAACGCTTCTTCCTGGTCGTGCGTGACCATGACGGTGGTGACGCCCAGCTTCTGCTGCAAGGCACGGATCTCGGACCGCAGCCGCACGCGCTCCAGCGCGTCCAATGCGGAAAGCGGCTCATCGAGCAACAGCAACCCAGGCGCAGTTGCCAGCGCCCGGGCCAGCGCGATCCGCTGTTGCTGGCCACCGGACAGCTGGGCCGGAAATTTTCCTTCGCTGCCGGGCAACCCCACCAGCCTGACCAGTTCAGCGACGCGCTGGCGGACCTGTAATTTCGCCGTCCTGCGATTGACGAGGCCGTAGGCCACGTTGTCCGCCACGCTCAGGTTGGGGAACAGCGCATAGCTCTGGAACACGATGCCGTAATCGCGTTGCGCCGGCGGCAGCCGCGAGACGTCAAGCCCGCCCTGCCAGACCTCGCCCGCCGTCTGGACCTCCAGCCCCGCGATGATGCGCAGCAACGTTGTCTTGCCACAGCCGGACGGGCCCAGAAAACAGACGAACTCGCCTCTCCGAATGCCCAGGTCGATGTCTTGCAGGGCGGTGAAGGCACCGAACTCCTTGCGGACGCCGCGCAACTCCAGGAACAGGCCCGGCGTCACCCGCCGCTCACCGCTTTTCGGTCTTGCTGTTGTAGCGCCTGGTCCACTCGTCAAGGATGCGTTCGCGGTTGTCGGCAGCCCAGTTGAAGTCCATCTTCACCAGCCTTGCCTCGTAATCCCTGGGCACGTTCGCCAGCGGCGGCGCAATGCCGGGCTGTGCGGTGATCGCGAAATTCTTGCCGTACAAAAGCATCGCGTCCTTGCTGGAGGCCCAATCGGCCAGCTTCTTGGCGGCCTCGAGTTTTTGCGTCCCCTTGTGGATCGCGAACGCCTCCAGGTCCCAGCCCAGGCCCTCCTTCGGAAAAACCAGGTCGATCGGCGCGCCCTTGGCCTTGTTGGTGTTGCCACGGTACTCGAACGAGATACCCATGACGAATTCGCCGGCGGCGGCCATGTTGCAGGGTTTGGAGCCGGAGTGGGTGTACTGGGCGATGTTCTCGTGCAGCGCGTCCATATATTTCCAGCCGCCGCCCCGGCCCTTGTCGTCGCCGAACAGCGTGAGCCAGGCCGTTACATCGAAATAGCCGGTGCCGCTGGACGCCGGATTGGGCATCACGATCTGGCCCTTGTAGATCGGCTTGGTCAGGTCTTGCCAGGTCTCCGGCTTGGGCAGGTTCTTCTTCTGCGCCTCGACGGTGTTGAAGCAGACCGTAGAGCCCCACACGTCCATGCCCCACCAGGCCGGCACCTTTCTCTTGTCGCGGTACTGGCTCATGATCGCGTCGAGGTTGAGCGGAGCGTACGGGATCAGCATGCCCTGGCGATCGAGCAGCGCCAGGCTGGAGGCGGCGACTCCCATCACCACGTCGGCCTGCGGATTGGCCTTCTCGGCCAGCAGCTTCGCCGTGACGACGCCGGTCGAGTCGCGCACCCACTTGATCTCGATGTCGGGGTAGACCTTGTTGAAACCGTCGGCATAGGCCTTGATCTGGTCGGTCTCCAGGGCCGTGTAAACCAGCAACTGGGTTTTCTGCGCAAATGCGCCGTCTGTGCAGGCAGCCAGCCCGGCAAGCAGCAAGGACTGGACGATTCGGAACGGTCGCATCGGGAGGCTCCTCGAGAAGAGAAAACGATTGATCGATGGTGCAAGTCAGGGCCGATTTGATTTAACGCCGGGCTGGAAACTCTGTCAATTGTTTTTTGCAGATTGTTGACAATCGCCAGGATGCTGTTTTAATGCGGGCATGTCGGCCGCCTTTCATCCCACCATCGCCCTGCTCCAAAGCAATTCGCTCACCACCGTGGTGCAACAGGAAATCGAGCGCGCGATCCTGCGCGGCGAATACGCGCCCGGCAGCAAGCTGATCGAAGCCACGCTGGCCGAAAAAATGGGCGTCTCGCGCGGACCCGTGCGCGAAGCGTTTCGCATGCTCGAGGAAGCAGGCCTGGTTCGCAACGAAAAGAATCGCGGCGTCTTCGTGCGCGACATTCCCATCGACGAAGCGGTGGAGATCTTCGACCTGCGCGCAGCCATGGACGAACTGGTGGGTCGAAAGCTGGCGGCGGACATCACCCCGGTTCAGCTGAAGGAAATCCGGGCCCTGGTCGAGGCGATGGAAAAAACCGTCAAGGCGGAGGACGGCTACAACTACCACCTGCTGAACCTGAGGTTCCACGACCGGCTGGTGGAAATGACAGGCAACCGCAAGCTCACGTCGATCTACCGCAAGCTGACCAAGGAGCTGTCGCTGTTCCGGCGGCTCAATCTGGCCGACGGCTGGCTGTTACCGGTATCGGCCAGCGAACATCGGCAGATCATCAAGGCCATCGCATCGGGCGATGCCGATGTCGCCGGGCGCGCCATGTTCGACCATGTCATGGACAGCAAGGAGCGCACGATTGAGAACGACGTGCGCCGCCAGGTCCGGGCGCAAGCGGACGGTAAAGCAGGAATTGGAAAGGGCGGCCGTGCTGAACGTCAATGACCGCAATTACCGTTTGCCCGCCAGCCCGACGGTCGTGGTCTGCGTGGACGGCTGCGAGCCCGACTACCTCGCCCTGTCGGTCGCCGGCGGCCACATGCCCTGGTTGAAGGCGACGCTGGAAAAGGGCGTCGGCCTGGTCGTGGACTGCGTGGTTCCGAGCTTCACCAACCCCAACAATCTGTCCATCGTGACGGGCGCGCCACCCAGCGTGCACGGCATCTGCGGCAACTACCTGTTCGACATGGCCAGCGGCACCGAGGTCATGATGAACGACCCGAAGTGGCTGCGGGCGCCGACGCTGCTCGCGGCTCTTGCGGAAGCGGGCAAGGCGGTTGTGGTGATCACCGCGAAAGACAAGCTGCGCCGCCTGCTCGGACACGGCATGAAAGGCATCTGCTTTTCAGCTGAAAAGTCCGATCAGGTGACACTGGAAGAAAACGGAATCGCGGAAGTCGTTGCTATGGTCGGCATGCCGGTGCCCGACGTGTACAGCGCGGCCCTGTCCGAATTCGTCTTCGCGGCCGGAGTCAAGCTGATGCAACGACGCCGCCCTGACGTGATGTACCTGTCCACCACCGACTATGTGCAGCACAAGCACGCACCGGGCGCACCGGAGGCGAATGCATTCAACGCGATGATGGACGGCTACCTTGGGCGGCTCGACGCCATGGGATGCGTCATCGCGCTTACCGCCGACCACGGCATGAATTCGAAGGTGGGCCTGGACGGCAAGCCGGACGTGATCTACCTGCAGGACTGGTGCGACGCGGAATTCGGCGCCGGCAAGGCGCGCGTGATCCTGCCGATCACAGACCCGTACGTCGTGCACCACGGCGCGCTGGGTTCGTTTGCAACGATCTACCTGCCGGCCGACCTGCCCGCGGCCGCCGTCATCGACAAGCTGCGACGATGCGTGGGCATGGAAACGGTCTTGAAGCGTGAAGCCGCAGCCGACCGGTTCGAGCTGCCGGCAGACCGGATCGGGGACCTTGTCTGCGTGTCCGGGCGCTTCACCGTGATCGGCACCTCGGCCAGCAAGCACGACCTCACCGGGCTGGACGCTCCGCTGCGTTCCCACGGCGGGATCAGCGAGCAGCGGGTGCCTCTGATCGTCAATCGCAAACTGCCGGGGCTCGATGCCGCGCGACGGCTGCGCAACTTCGACGCCTTCGAACTGGCGTTGAACTATGCGCAATAGCGCTGGTCGTCATTGCGGGCTCGACCCGCAATCCATCGCCCTGCGCAAATTGCAGATCGGGCGTGACATGGATCCCGGGTCGAGCCCGGGATGACAGCTGTGGCCGCTACCGAAGACACCATCCGCGACCGGCGGTTGCACCTGATGCGGATCGCCGGGCGCGCGGTCGGCGAAGGCCGCGACGGGACGCGTGTGATCGAAGTCCGCAACCCCTACAGCGGCGAGCGGATCGGCTGCGTTCCGAAAGCGACGCGGGAAGAGGTGTGCGATGCCATCGAGAAGGCCCACGCTTACCAACCCCGCCTGACCCGCTTCGAGCGCGCCGACATCATGAACAAGGCGGCGGCCATCGTGCGCCAGCGGGCCGACGAAATCTCGCAGCTGATCACGGCCGAATCCGGCCTGTGCCTGCGGGATTCGCTTTACGAAGCCGGGCGCGTCAGCGACGTGCTGCTGTTCGGCGCCACGGAGGTGCTGAAGGACGACGGCCAGATCTTCAGCTGCGACCTCACCCCGCACGGAAAGCAGCGACGCGTCTACACCCAGCGCTCGCCGCTGCTTGGAGTGATCGCGGCGATCACTCCGTTCAACCACCCGATGAACCAGGTTGCGCACAAGGTGGTGCCGAGCATCGCCACCAACAACCGGATGGTGCTCAAGCCTTCCGAAAAGGTGCCGTTCTCGGCGATCCTGCTGGCCGACATCCTGTACCAGGCCGGGTTGCCACCCGAGATGCTGAGCGTGGTGACCGGTGACCCGCGCGAAATCGGCGACGAACTGATCACCAATCCGGCGGTGGACCTGGTCACGTTCACCGGGGGCGTTGCCATCGGAAAATCCATCGCGGCCAAGGCGGGCTACCGCCGGATCGTTCTCGAGCTGGGCGGCAACGACCCGCTCATCGTGATGGAAGACGCCGACATCGACGAAGCCTCGACACTGGCGGTGCAGGGGTCCTACAAGAACTCGGGCCAGCGTTGCACCGCCGTCAAGCGGATGCTGGTGCACGAGGCGGTCGCGGTGCGCTTCACCGAGCAGGTGGTGGAGAAGACCAGGGCCTGGCGCTACGGCGACCCGTCGGACATGGCGAACGAGATGGGCACGGTGATCGACGAAGCGGCTGCGGCGCTGTTCCAGTCCCGCGTCGGCCAGGCGCTGGCCCAAGGCGCGCGCCTGCTGGTGGGGAACCAGCGGCAAGGCGCGCTGTATTCGCCCACGGTCCTCGACCAGGTCACGCCGGAGATGGCGCTGGTCCGCGAGG
>JAYUHN010000396.1:0-3701 GCA_043766965.1 Ramlibacter sp.
GCACGAGTGGTTTGTGATTGACGCGACCGACAAGGTCCTCGGACGAGTAGCCAGCGAAGTTGCTCTCCGTTTGCGCGGCAAACACAAGGCCATCTACACGCCTCACGTCGATACGGGTGACTTCATCGTCATCATCAATGCAGCCCAGATCCGCGTGACGGGCACGAAGAACCAGGACAAGGTGTATTACCGCCACTCGGGCTACCCGGGCGGAATCACGGCCACCAATTTCCGCGAGATGCAGGCCAAGCATCCCGGCCGCGCGCTGGAAAAGGCCGTCAAGGGCATGTTGCCCAAAGGCCCGCTGGGTTACGCGATGATCAAGAAACTCAAGGTGTACGGTGGTGCCGAGCATCCCCACATCGCCCAGCAACCCAAGGTGCTCGAACTTCCCGATGCACAAATCGGAGCCAGAACATGATCGGTGATTGGAACAACGGCACCGGCCGCCGCAAGTCCAGCGTGGCCCGCGTGTTCATGAAAAAGGGCACGGGCAAAATCACGATCAACGACAAGGACATCGAGGCGTTCTTCGGCCGCCAGACATCCATCATGATCGTCAAGCAGCCCCTGTTCCTGACCAACCACGTCGAAACCTTCGACATCAAGGTCAACGTGCACGGCGGCGGCGAATCGGGTCAGGCCGGCGCCACCAGGCACGGCATTACCCGGGCCCTGATCGATTACGACGCCGCGCTCAAGCCAGCCCTTTCGCAGGCCGGATTCGTAACCCGGGACGCGCGCGAAGTGGAGCGCAAGAAGGTCGGCCTGCACTCAGCCCGCCGCCGCAAGCAGTTCAGCAAACGCTAACAGCAGGCACTGCCTGATACAAAGCCGCACAAGTTCGCTTGCTGCGGCTTTGTTGTTTGAGGCAGGATTCCAGCTCATGCGTTTCAAATTGCTGCGCCGCAGGCTGACGATCAGCGCTCCCCGGATGTCGATCCGAACCCACCGGCCGTGGATCCGATGGGCCGGAATCGCCATCATGACCGGCTTTTACGCCGCGATCGCGCTGTGGACTTTCGACTTGGGTAAAAGCTTCGCCGGCCTGGACACCGACGCGAAGGAAGAACTGCTGAGGTTGCGCGACGACACATCGAGACTGCGGACGGAACGTGACAAGGCGCAATCCACGCTGAATACATCGGCCAGTCTGAGCACGACGGAAGCATCGACCACGGAGCGGCTCACCGCGCAAATCAAGGTTCTGGAGGCCCAGAACCGCGCCTTACGCGACGATCTGGGCTTTTTTCAGAAGCTGATCCCGGCCACAGGAGCCGAAAGTGTGGCGATCCGCGCGCTGCAGGCCGAAGTGTTGGCGGGAACCCAGCTGAAATGGCGGGTCATGGTGATCCAGCCAGCGAAAAATGCGCCGGAATTTCACGGCAAATTGCAGATGAGCATGTCGGGCACGCTCAACGGCAAGCCATGGATGGTGGATTTGCCAGGGGGACTGCAGCCTCTGCAGTTCCGGCAGTACCGTCGAATCGAAGGGCTGGCTGACTTGCCGCCCCAGGCCGTGGTACAAAACGTATCAGCGCGGGTGGTGGAGGGCACTGCAACCCGCGCGGTGCAGAGCATCAAGTTGTAAGCAGGCCACTGCTGAGGAGGATCCATGTTTGGGAAAAACGCACAACCGCCGATCAAGAGCCTGATCGCGCAGGGGAGCCGGATCGAAGGCAGCCTTCGCTTCACCGAGGGGCTTCGGGTCGACGGCGAGGTCATCGGTGACCTGCGGGCCAATCCGGACCAGCCCAGCATCCTGGTGATCTCGGAGGAGGCGGTGGTCCAGGGGGCCATCGAGGCCGACCATGTGATCATCAACGGCACGGTCAAGGGACCCGTGAGCGCCCGCGAATTGCTGGAACTGCAGCCCCGCGCCCGCATCGAAGGCGATGTGACCTACAAGGCCCTCGAAATGCATCAGGGGGCCATCATCTCGGGGCAGTTGAAGCCGATGCTGGATGGCGATGAAAAGCCCTTACTGAAGCTGGCGACAAAGCAGCTGCTGGCCTGATACCCGAGCGATTTAGCGTACTATTTGGTCTAGTCGTCCACCCGGAGTCCTCAATGAGCGCAGTTGCCGAAAACGTCCAGACCGAGATGCCGGCCCCACTTGTCTTTACCGACAATGCGGCCACGAAGGTGGCCGACCTGATCGCCGAAGAAGGCAATCCTGACCTGAAGCTGCGCGTGTTCGTGCAGGGCGGCGGCTGCTCCGGCTTTCAATATGGCTTCACCTTTGACGAGATCACCAACGAAGACGACACCGTGATGAGCAAGAACGGCGTTTCGCTGCTGATCGACGCGATGAGCTACCAATATCTCGTCGGCGCCGAAATCGACTACAAGGAAGATCTGCAGGGTGCCCAATTCGTCATCAAGAATCCGAACGCCACCAGCACCTGCGGTTGCGGTTCGAGCTTTTCGAGCTGACCGGCACCGCGCGGCTCAGGCCGGATAGACACAACCCAGCACACGGGCGCCTTTGGCGCCCGTTGTGCTTTGCAACTCCAGCTTTTCGCGGCGCACGGTCTTGCGGGCCAGCCAGGCGAAAGCCGTGGCCTCGACCTGCAGCGGCGGCAGGCCCGACAAAGCGCTCGATTCGACCGTTGCGTGCGGCAGCAACGACTTCAGGCGGGTCATGAGATGTGCGTTGAGCGCCCCACCACCACAGACGATCAGCTGCCGCAGTCGCGGCTCCAGGCGGATGGCGTCGGCGGCACAGGCGCTGGCGGTGAGCTCGGCCAGAGTTGCCTGCACGTCGCGCGGGTCGGAAGCGGCGAAGTCGACCAGCTGGCGGTCCAGCCAGGCCCGGTTGAACAGGTCACGGCCGGTACTTTTAGGCGGGGTGCGGGCGAAATAGGGTTCGGATCGGAGCCGCTCGAGCAGCGCGACCAGCACTGCACCGCCGGCTGCCCAAGCCCCTTCGCTGTCGTAATCCCGCCCCAGATGCTGCTGGCACCAGCCATCCATCAAGCCATTTCCCGGGCCGCAATCAAAGCCCTGCATCGATCCGTTCGCTCGCAGCAGCGTGATGTTGGAAATGCCGCCGATGTTGAGGACGCCGACGGACTGGTCCGGCCGCGCGAACAAGGATTGGTGAAAGAACGGCGCGAGCGGGGCACCCTGGCCGCCGGCAGCGACGTCCCGGCTCCGGAAATCAGCCACGATGTCGATGCCCGTCAGTTCCGCCAGCAACGCCGGCTGGTTAAGCTGCACCGTGTAGCCGGTTGCGTCAAACTCCTGCGGGCGGTGCCGCACCGTCTGGCCGTGCGCGCCGATGGCCACCACGGACGAAGCAGGGTAGCGGGCTTTTGCCAACAGTTCCTTAACGACGTCGGCGTAAACCCGGGCCAGCGCGTTGCCCGCCAGCGCGACACGGTGCAATTCAGCGGCGCCACTGGTGTTCAGGGCCAGCAGTTCGCTGCGAAGGCACGCAGGAAATGGCCGGACGGCGTGTTCGAGGACCCGCGGCGCGGCGGCGGCGAAATCGGCCAGCACGCCGTCCACGCCGTCCAGCGAGGTGCCGGACATGAGGCCGATGTACAGGTCAGACATGCGCCGATGTTAGCCCGGCGGCGCGCGCCGGTTGTGACTAGTCTGCGCTGGCGACCGTCGACGATGCCGCGGCCGCCAGCTCGCTGCGCATCAGGCGAGCCGTGCGCTCGAACGCGGTGCGCGCAGCGGCGGAGACAGGG
>JAYUHN010000397.1:0-9767 GCA_043766965.1 Ramlibacter sp.
TCGACCTTGCGCACTTCTGCCTCAGTCATCTCGCCGGATGGTGTCGCGGCTGTCGTCGCGGGAGCGCCGCTGGTCGCGGACTGCGCGTGCGACAGCCCCACAAGCATGGCGGCGGCAATCAAAAGGGACTTGATAGGGTTCATTTCATCTCTCCGTTTAGTCATTCAATAGAAACGCGATACGGCCTGGCGGCCGTTCAATGCTTGCGGCCCGGTTCGCCATGTTCCTTCGCCGCCTTGCCATCTCCTGCGACGGTGACGACTCCTTTCATGCCCGCCTCGAAGTGGCCAGGCTGCAGGCAGGCGTAATCCACCTTTCCGGCTTTCGTGAACTGCCAGATGATTTCACCGGTCTTGCCTGGAGCCACGGTGACCATGTTGTCGTCGGCGTGCTCCATCTCGGGGTTTTTCTTCATCAGCTCGGCGTGCTCCTTCAGTTCCTTCTCGGTACCCAGGACCATCTCGTGCTTGACCTTGCCCGAGTTGCTCACGACGAACCGGATCGTCTCGCCCCGCTTGACAGTCAGATTGGAAAAGCTGAAACGCATCGTGTCGGACATGTCGACCTTTACAGTGCGCGACACTTTGGCCGCGACGCCCGGCTTGCCGATTGCCTCGTCATCCGCGTGGTGGCCGTCGGCATGGTTTCCCGCGGCGCCGGCATTCATCGCCAGCAAGGCGAAGGGAATCGCAAGCAGGAATGTGCGAGATTTCATAAAATACCTTTCAGTGGTGGTTTGAAAAAGAATTTCAGTGCTTCATGTTGCCCATGGGCTTTCGCACCTGGACCTCAATTTCTTTGGCGGGCATGTTTTGCGCAGGCATGGTCTGCCCACCCTCCGCAGCAAAGCGCGGTGCATCGGAACTGGCGCCGGTCCATTCGTAGGCGACTTCACCCTGTGGGTGTTTGTACCAACCTGGGTCCTTGTAGTCTCCCGGCTTCTGGTCCTTTCGCACCTTGACGACAGAGAACATTCCGCCCATTTCGACTGAGCCGAACGGCCCCTCTCCCGACATCATCCGGGCAGTGTTGTCCGGCAACGGCATCTCCATCTCGCTCATGTCGGCCATCCCGCGTTCGCCCATCACCATGTAGTCGGGGATGATCTTGGTGATCTCCTTTACGATCTCGCGGTGTTCGACCCCGATCATGGTGGGCACCTCGTGGCCCATGGCATTCATGGTGTGGTGGCTCTTGTGGCAGTGAATTGCCCAATCGCCTTCCTCGTCGGCAACGAAATCGATCTGCCGCATCTGGCCGACTGCGACGTCGGTCGTGACCTCCGGCCAGCGGCTGCTTTTCGAAGTGGGGCCTCCATCCGTTCCGGTCACGCTAAATTCGTGTCCGTGGATATGGATGGGATGGTTTGTCATGGTCAGGTTGCCCATCCGGATCCGGACCTTGTCGTTCTTGCGCACGACAAGCGGATCGATTCCCGGGAACACCCTGCTATTCCAGCTCCAGAGGTTGAACTCGAGCATGGTCATGATCTTGGGCGTGTAGGCCCCCGGGTCGATGTCATACGCGTTCAGCAGAAAGACAAAGTCGCGGTCCACCTCGTCGATCAGTGGATGTTTGGCTTTCGGGTGCGTGACCCAAAAACCCATCATGCCCATCGCCATCTGGGTCATCTCGTCGGCATGCGGGTGGTACATGAAAGTACCCGGCCGCCGAGCGACGAATTCGTACACGAAGGTCTTGCCCGGCTGGATTGCCTTTTGGGTGAGACCGGAAACACCGTCCATCCCATTGGGCAAACGCTGTCCGTGCCAGTGAACGCTGGTGTGCTCCGGCAGCTTGTTGGTCACGAACATGCGGACGCGGTCACCTTCCACTACTTCGATCGTGGGTCCCGGCGACTGGCCGTTGTAGCCCCACAGGTGCGCCTTGAACCCGGGCGACATTTCGCGCACGACCGGCTCCGCAACCAGGTGGAACTCCTTGATGCCATTGTTCATACGCCAGGGCAGCGTCCAGCCGTTCAGTGTGACGACGGGGTTGTACGGGCGTCCCGAGCTGGGCGCCAGTGGCGGCATGGTGTCTGGCTTCGTCTGCGTGACGGGCTCGGGTAATGCGGCCAAGGCGACGCGACTGACGGACGCTGCGGCAATGGCGCCGGTGATCGCGCCCGCGCCTGACAGGAAGCTTCTTCGATTGGTCATTGTTTGTTCGATCATTGATTTCTGGACCAGCTCAATGGCCTTGGCCCTGCATGCCGCTGGTGGTACTGGACGACACCGGCGTGGCGCCCAACGATGTCGGCCTCCCGATCACGGACGCGGACAGCCCGGCGTCGGCGAGCCAGAATTGCTGCTGCGCATTGATGGCGGCCATCACGCTGGCGATCTGGTCGCGGGTGTCGGCCAGGAGTTCGAACACACCGATCAGCATGCCGTTGTAGCGAAGCACGTTTTCCTCAGCCATCGCCTTGCGCAGCGGCACGATCTCGTCGCGGTAATGCCGGGCCAGGTCATAAGCCGTCCGGTACGCTGAATAGCTTTCGCGCAACTGCGACGACACGGATCGGGTCACACTTTCATAGTGGTTCGCGGCCGCAAGCGACGCAGCGTTCATCGACGCGCGTTGCGCGCCTCCTGCGTCAAAAATGGGCAGCCTGATGGCCAGATCGAACCCCTTGCGGTTCTCCCGCTGCCCGGCCCCGTCGTTCGGGAAGACTGTGTCGTTCCGTACTCCCAGCTCGACGTCGACCACGCTGTTGAGCAGGCGCAAGCCCTGAGCCCGACCTGCAACGTCCAATTGCAGCCGCGCCAGTTGCAAGTCAAGCCGCTGCTGTGTCGCCGACGCGCCAATATCGGTCGCGGGCCGCGGGTCCTTGGGCAAATCGGGCAGGCGTTCCGGCAACTGCAGCCGGGCTGCCTGGGCATCATCCAATCCCAACTGGCGCACCAGCTCTTCCCGCGCCGCAGTTTCGGCGTGTTGAGCAGATGCCAGCTGCGCGGCGGTATCCGCATAAAACACCTGCTGCCGGGCACGCTGCAGCTTGGTGAAGTTACCGACCTGCTGCATCCGGCGCGCCAGTTCCGCACTCGCTTGAGCGGTCTTGTTGATCTGTTGCGTGTAGTCGAGCAACTGCTTTGCGGCCACGGCCCGCACCCATGCCTGGCGAACCTGACTCACCTGTTCGACGACAGTCACGCTTAACTGTGTCTTCGCTTGAGCCACCTGATTGCGTGAGATCTGCTGACGGTAAGGAAGCGTCAGGATGTCCAGAACGCCAACAGACAAAAGCCGCTGCAGTTCAAGCTCACTTCCAAACCGCGATCGTTCGAAGCTGAAGAGGGGGTTGGTCAAGCGACCCAGCTGGTTCGCCGAAGCGAGGTCAGCCCAGCTCTGCGCGAGCAAAGCCTGCAACGCAGGGCTGTTGGCCAGCTGCAGTTGCACAGCATCGGCCATCATCACTGGTTTGGCTAGAAGTTGCTCGGTCAGTAGCGCGCGGGCCTCACGCTGCTGTTGGGTCTGGCTAAGCTCCAGTTTGCCCTGAGTGAATTCCTGCGTGGCCTGGTTGGTGTCCCGCACAGCTTGATCCATGCTCACACCAGCGCAGCCCGCCAAAACAGCCAACACGGCAGCCATTCCGGTGAGCCGGAGTTGTACTTTCATTTCGCAGAGCCCTCAGGCTTGCGGTTACCACCGCGAACCTCCGTGCCCGCCTCACTGGAAGAATCAGCGCCTTCAGTTGTCGCCTGTTGCGCTTGCTTCGCGTAGGCACGCCAGCCTCCGATCGCGCCGACTGTGTCGTTGGACTCTTTCCAATCCGAGAGCTTGTCGTCGGTATACGGCCTGTAATCCTGGAAAGCGGACTTGTACGGCCCTTGCTGCGCGGACGACGCCGCCGGACGGCTGACCGGAGCAGGAGCGGTCGCCATTTGAGCCGACACGCTCAGCGCGGTGACGGCCGATAGAGACGCCAGGCCATGGATGGGCCGGAATGAAAACATTGGAAACCTCGACTGAATCAAATGGGACTTCGCCATCACCACGCCAATGGCAGGCGGGCGGCGGACAAACCAACACAGCCCTGTCGTCAGCAGTTAGCTGACGACAGGGTGCGGATTCAGGCGCGAGGGGGCTTGTCGGGGACTGGCGACGGCCGCGCGTCGATGAGGACGAACGGTTCGATCAGCTCGGATTGGGGCAGGGGCCCAAAAGCAATCACCCGGGGGAACGCAGTGATGGCGACACCGTGACAGCAGGCAGCGCAAACAGCACATTTATGAGCAACGTCCGGCGACTGGCCGGTCGACCCGCCCGACTTCTGGGGTTGCGCGTGATCATGCGCGGAATGATCGTGGCCCGACTTGCTCGCGCCCACCTGCAGATCATGTCCGCCGGGGGAATCTCCCATGGCCTGTGTTGTCGAATGGTGTGCTGCGCCGCCGCAGAGCACCATCGACACGGCCGCCCATCCCTGCAAGGGAATAGCAGCCATCAACAACCAGACAAGAAAGACCCGAACGCGAAGCATTGATAAAGATTCTACTGAGATGTGATCCACTTAGGTTGAACACGGCTAAAACAACTCTGTGCCTACGTTTGATACGTCTGCTGTCGAGAACGCTCGGCCCCGTGTGACGGCTACTTCAACAGTGCGGTTGAACCGTGCAACCTGAGCGAGAAACATTGATACAAGACAAACCGCGGCTGCGCGAAGCAGCGTAGGCTGTGATCCGGGGCGCGGTTTCTCGCGCCTTTCATTGCCTCGTTCCCAAGGAGTTTTTTCATGATGCCGATTTCAAGACTTGTTTCTTTCGCCGCACCAGTGCTGCTGGTTGGCCTGCTCGCCGGCTGCGCCGACGGCGTCAGACAGAGCGACAGCCGTGCCATGTCGGGCATGTCGGGCATGTCGGGCGGTAGTTCCGCAATGATGGACATGCAGTCCATGTGCGATATGCACAAGATGATGATGGCCGGAAAAACGACGGCCGAGCACGAGGCCATGATGAAAGAGCATATGAAGTCGATGACTCCGGACAAGCGCCAGAAGATGCAGATGATGATGGACCAGTGCAAGTAGCACCGTGCTGCCGCGGTTGCCACCGCGCATCGGGACGTCTTCGGGCTGCAATTGATACACTCTGACTGACATGTTCCGTCACCGCCGTCCATTTCGCTGCCTGACCGGTTTCTTCCTGGTCCTGTCGCTGCTGTTCTCGCAGCTGGCACTGGCGAACTACGTGTGCCCGGGCCAATCGGACCGGGCCGCGATGGCGGCGATGACGGCGGGCGAGCCGTGCCAGGGGATGGACGACATCCAGCCGGTGCTCTGCCACCAGCACGGTACCGGCTCATCGCAAGCGGTCGAGCAGCTGAAGGCCGCCGCGCCGACCTTGCCCGCGCTGGTGCAGGTTCTCTTCCTGCTCTCGCCGGACCTGTCGTCCCGGGCGCTGACGCTGCCGGTTTCGGGAAAGCCCGAAGTTCGTCCTCCGCCGGACCCGCTCTTTCTCTCCACGCTCAGACTCCGCGTCTGAATCCTCCGTCGATGCATGGCGCCGGCGCGGCTCTGTCCGCTGCCGGCAGGTTCCACGTATTCGGAGTGTTCAATGTCTTTTCCCAATTTTCAGTTGGCCCTTGCGGTTGTCGCAATGGTGTCGAGCCTCGGCGCGGTAGCGGCTGCCCCGACCGACGCCGGCGCCTTGACCTTCGAGCAGGCACTCGAGCGCGCGGTGCGCCGGTCCGAGTCCGCGCGTTCATCGCGCGCAGGGATGGCCGGCGCGGCCGAATCCGCGCGTGCGGCCGGGCAGCTGCCCGACCCGATGCTGCGCGTGGGGATCGAGAATCTGCCCGTCACCGGCCCAGACCGGTTCAGCACTACCCGCGACTCGCAGACGATGAAGCGCATCGGCATCAGCCAGGAATGGGTGTCCGCCGACAAACGCGCTGCCCGGACTGCTGCAGCGCAGGCAACGGTCGGCCGTGAAGAGGCCCAGCTCAGAGCCAGCCTGGCCGACGCTCGGCTGCAGGCTGCCCTCGCCTATCTCGACGCCTTCTACGCAGCGGAAGCGCTCAAGCTGACGCAACTGATGGAACACCATGCCCACGAGGAGTTCGAAGTCGCGCGGGCGCGCCTGGCCTCCGCCACCGGCAGTGGCCAGGAAGTGCTGGGGCTCAGTTCCGCATGGGCGATGGCGGAAGACGATTCGGCCGAAATCCGGCAACAGCAGGGCGCGGCCGATGTGGCGCTGCAACGGTGGGTGGGCGAAGGGTCCGGCAGGCTGGTCGCGGTGCCGGACATCGTGGGCCTGTCCGAAGCGGCATTCGTCGACGGACATCCAGGCGTGCTTGGCAAGGAGCAAGAGGTCGGGATTGCACGGCTCGAGGCGGCCGCGACTGCCACCAACCGCAGGCCGAACTGGACTTTCGAAGCCTCATATGGACAGCGCACCGGCTATTCGGACATGGCATCCGTGAGTGTGAGCATTCCGCTTCCGGTGGCTCGCGGCGCGCGCCAGGACCGCGACACCGCGGCGAAGCTTGCGCTGCTCGAGAAGGCGGAAGCGGAACTGGCCGAAGCACGGCGCACTGCACAGGCCGAATACGCGGCCCTCGTCAGCACCTCGCGGGTGCTGGACCAGCGCATCGACCTGTACCGGGACGGCGTGGTTCTGCCTGCGGGGCAGCGGGTCGAAGCCGCGGCGGCGGGCTACCGCTCCAACCAGGGAACGTTGCTGACATTGTTCGAAGCCCGCCGCGCCGAAGTCGAGGCGCAACGCAAGCTGCTGACGCTGAAGCGCGACTTCGCGAGAGCGCGCGCGCAGCTGGCCTACCGGGCCTGGTCGGCCCCGAGGGACGCACGATGAACCGCACTCGAGTTGCTTCTCTGGTCGGCGCCGCCATCGTGGCCGTCGCCGCGGCGGCTTTCTACCTGGGTCGGGCCAGTGGTCCGTCCGCAGGAACATCCGCTTCCGCCGCGGCCGCCCCTGCGGCGGGCGAGCGCAAGGCGCTCTACTGGCAGGATCCGATGGTGCCCGGGCCCCGCTTCGACAAGCCAGGCAAATCGCCCTTCATGGACATGCAGCTGGTGCCTGTCTATGCCGAGAGCAGCACCGGCGAAGGCGGCGTGAAGATCGATTCGACCGTGCGCCAGAACCTGGGCATCCGGACCGCCACCGTGACCCGGGCTTCGGTCTCGTCCTCCTTCGAAGCCGTCGGCGCGGTGCAATTCGACGAGCGCCTGAACGTCGCTGTGCAGACCCGCGTCGCCGGTTACGTGGAGCGGCTGGCGGTGCGGGCGCCCATGGAAGCTGTCCGCAAGGGCCAGCCGCTGGCAACGGTGTTCGCGCCTGAATGGCTCGGCCCGCAGAACGAACTGCTTGCGCTGCAACGTGCGAACGTCTCGCCCGAGATCGTGGCGGCGGCCCGCGACCGCCTGCGCGCCATGTCGATTCCGGATTCGCTGGTCCGGCAAAGCGAAGCAAGCGGCACCGCACAGGCACGGTTCACGCTCATCGCGCCGGCCACCGGTGTCGTCTCGGAGCTGGTGGTTCGCGAAGGCGTTGCGGTCACGCCGGGAATGACCCTGTTCCGCATTGCAGGACTGGAGAAGGTCTGGGCCGTCGCGGAGGTGCCCGAAGCGCAGGCGCTGCACCTGTCGCGGGGACAGCGCGTCAAGGCGACGCTGCAGGCCGACCAATCCCAGTCGTTCACCGGCGAACTGAAGGAACTCATCCCCGAAGTGAGCGCGACTTCGCGGACCCTGAAGGCCCGCTTCGAAGTGGACAACCGCGCCGGCAAGCTGATTCCCGGAATGCTGCTACGCCTGCAGGTGGCGGGGCCGTCGACCAACCGGCTGGTGGTGACTTCCGAGTCGGTCATTCGCACCGGAAAGCGGACCGTGGTCATCGTGCGGAGCCCGGGTGGGTCTTTCCAGCCGCGCGACGTGTCGCTCGGCGTCGACCTCGGGGACCAGGTGGAGATTTTGCAGGGATTGAACGAAGGGGACGAGGTGGTCGCCAGCGGGCAATTCCTGATCGACTCGGAGGCACGCCTCAAGTCGGTGCTGGGCAGCATGGCGCCGGCATCTTCGCCGGCATCGGCACCGGCGGGCGCGGCACCCGCAGCGGTGGCGCCGGCGGCTGCAGCAGGCGTCCACCGGGGGCAAGGCAAGGTTGAGAGCGTCGATGCCGATGGCATCACGATTTCGCACGGACCGGTTGCCACCCTCAAGTGGCCGGCGATGACCATGGGATTCGGCAAGCCCGACCCGAAGGCATTTCCCGAGATCAAGCCCGGCGACACCGTCGGCTTCGAGTTCCGGCCAGGCGGCGCGATGGGGTACGAGCTGCTGGCCGTGCAAAAGCTGGCCGGGACCAAACCATGATCGCGGCGGTCATCAAGTGGTCGGTGGGCAACCGGTTCCTGGTACTGATCGCGACCGCGTTCCTGATCGCGGCCGGCCTCTGGTCGGTGCGTCACATCACCGTGGACGCGCTGCCTGACCTGTCGGATGTGCAGGCGATCATCCGGACGTCGTATCCGGGCAAGCCGCCGCAGGTGGTCGAGGACCTCGTCACCTATCCGTTGACGACGACCATGCTCGGCGTGCCCGGTGCGAAGACGGTTCGCGGGTACTCGTTCTTCGGCGACTCGTTCGTCTATGTGCTGTTCGACGACAAGACCGATCCGTACTGGGCCCGGTCGCGGGTCGTCGAGTTCCTCAACCAGGTGCAGAGTCGCCTGCCTCCGGGTGCGACGGCGACCCTGGGTCCGGACGCCACCGGGGTCGGCTGGGTGTTCGAATACGCGCTGGTCGATCGCAGCGGCAAGAGCGACCTGGGACAGCTGCGCGCGCTGAACGACTGGTTCCTCAGGTTCGAGCTGAAGACGGTCCCCGACGTCGCCGAGGTGGCGAGCATCGGCGGCATGGTGCGGCAATACCAGGTGGTGCTGGACCCCGACAGGATGCGCGCTCTCGGCGTGACGCAGGGCATGGTGGTGAAAGCACTGCGCGACGCCAACCAGGCCGCCGGCGGATCGGTGGTCGAATTGGCGGAAGCGGAATACATGGTGCGCTCCCGCGGCTTCCTCAAATCGCTCGACGATTTCCGCGTGGTGCCGCTGGCGGTATCAGGCTCCACTCCGGTCCTGCTGCGGGACGTGGCCAACGTGCAGGTCGGTCCCGAGATGCGGCGGGGCGTTGCCGAACTGGACGGCGAAGGGGAGGTCGCGGGCGGCGTTGTGGTGATGCGTTCCGGCAAGAACGCGCGCTCCACCATCGAAGCGGTGAAGGCCAGGCTGGAGGCGCTCAAGCCGAGCCTGCCGCCGGGCGTCGAGGTGGTGACCACCTACGACCGTTCTCTGCTGATCGACCGCGCCATCGTGAACCTGCGCGACAAGCTGCTGGAGGAGTTCGTCGTCGTCGCGCTGGTCTGCGCCCTGTTCCTGCTGCACCTGCGCTCGGCGCTGGTGGCGGTGGTTGCACTCCCGGTCGGGGTGGTGACGGCGTTCATCGTGATGAACTGGCAAGGCGTGAGCGCGAATATCCTGAGCCTGGGCGGGATCGCCATCAGCGTGGGTGCGATGCTGGATGCGGCAGTGGTGCTGATCGAGAACGTTCACAAGCACATCGAGTCATTCGAGGCCGCGCACGGACGCCCGCCGGATATCGCCGAGCGATGGAACCTCGTCAGCGAAGCATCGGTCGAGGTCGGGCCGGCACTGTTCGTGTCGCTGCTCGTCATCACCCTGTCGTTCGTGCCGGTGTTCTCGCTGGAGGCGCAGGAAGGCCGCCTGTTCTCGCCGCTGGCATT
>JAYUHN010000398.1:0-3696 GCA_043766965.1 Ramlibacter sp.
CGCAGGCCCAGCCAACGTAGTCAAATCAACAACTTACGCAAGCCCGACGTGACAGAACCGGGTCCATGTGCCCCGGAACTGTCAAAGTCAGGTCAGAGCCTGTGATTAATTCCGGCGTGACCGAGCACCGCCCAAAAAGGCGCGCGATCTAGGCGCAAAGCGCAGTCATAGCCCGGGCTATGACGAGCATTTGCAACGACGAGCGGGCGTCTTTTGGGGTGGTGAGCGGGCATGTCGGAATTAATCACAGGCTCTCAGGCCCGGGCGATGGTGTTTTCACGGCGGATCTTGGCCTGCAACTGCAGAATGCCGTAGAGCAGCGCCTCGGCGGTGGGCGGGCAACCCGGCACGTACACGTCCACCGGCACGATCCGATCACAGCCGCGCACCACCGAGTAGCTGTAGTGGTAGTAACCACCGCCATTGGCGCAGGAGCCCATCGACAGCACCCAGCGTGGTTCGGGCATCTGGTCGTACACCTTGCGCAGCGCCGGCGCCATCTTGTTGCACAGCGTGCCGGCCACGATCATCAGGTCTGACTGGCGCGGGCTGGGGCGGAACAGCATGCCGAACCGGTCGATGTCGTAGCGGGCCGCGCCGGCGTGCATCATCTCCACCGCGCAGCAGGCCAAGCCGAACGTCATCGGCCACAGCGAGCCGGTTTTAGCCCAGTTGATGACGGTGTCCACGGTCGTGGTGACCATGCCCTTGTCGAGAATGCCTTCGTTAACCATTGAATCAATCCTTCGGCGCGGCGGGATCACTCCCAGTCGAGCGCGCCCTTCTTCCATTCGTAGACGAAGCCCACCACCAGGATGGCCAGGAAAACCATCATCGACCAGAAACCGACGGGCCCGATCTCCTTGAGCGCCACGGCCCAGGGAAACAGGAACGCGATCTCGAGGTCGAACAGGATGAACAGGATGGCGACCAGGTAATAGCGCACGTCGAATTTCATGCGCGCGTCCTCGAACGCCTCGAAGCCGCATTCGTAGGGGGAATTTTTGGCCGCATCGGGCTTATGGAAGCCCGCGGCGCTGCTGAACACATGGCCCAGCACCTGCGGCGCGATACCGACACCGACGCCGACCAGGATGAACAGGAGGACGGGAAGGTACTGGTCGAGGTTCATCATGCGCTGCGGTTTCCCGCTTCAGCCGCCGGGACCGCCCCGGGACTTCTTTCTTTTATGGTGCCGTCGGCGAGACTCGAACTCGCACAGCTTTCGCCACTACCCCCTCAAGATAGCGTGTCTACCAATTTCACCACGACGGCTGTTGCTGTTCCCCGGCAAGGCATGAGGAAATTGCAAAAAGTCACTTCCCGGGCAACTATTGAGTTTACTCCGAAACCCCCAGTGGCCTGCCCCGTGCCGGCCGGATCGCAGTGCTTACCTGGTGGGTATCTGCGCAGCGCCCGAGGCTGGTGTCGCAGGCGGCTGCGCCACCGCGCTGGCGGCGGCCGCGGGGGCCGTCGTGCCCGGAATCGTCGCGGCGCCAGAGGCCGCCGGCGCTGCTGCCGGAGCAGCAGCAGCGGCGCGATCCAGGACGCTGCCGGATTCGGCCGGCCGCAGGTTGCCAAAGTAGGCCAGCGCAAGCGTGCAGACGAAAAACACGCCGGCCAGCACGGCCGTCGTGCGCGACAGGAAGTTGGCGCTGCCGCTGGCACCGAACAGGCTGCCCGAGCTGCCGCTGCCGAAAGCGGCGCCCATGTCAGCGCCCTTGCCGTGCTGGATCAGGATCAATCCGATCATGCCCAGCGCCGTGAGCATCTGCACGGCCAGGACAATGGTGAGAAACACATGCATTCGTTGACTCCGGTTTGGTCGGTATTCAGGCGCGCGCCGCGCCGATGATTTGAAGAAAGTCCTGGGGCTTGAGCGAGGCGCCGCCGATCAGCCCGCCGTCGATGTCGGGTTGCGCCAGCAGGCTGGCCGCGCTGGCGGCATTCATGCTGCCGCCGTACAGGATGCTGACACGCTCCGAATGGCCCGTCGCCGCCTGCAGCTGCGCCCGCAGCAGCGCGTGCACCTGCTGCGCCTGCTCGGGCGTCGCCGTCTTGCCGGTGCCGATCGCCCACACCGGCTCGTAGGCAACCGCGATTTCGCTGATGCAATGGCCGTTGACGTGGATCACCGCCCCCAACTGGCGCTTGACGACCTCGGCCGTCCTGCCGGCGTCGCGTTCGGCCAGTGTCTCGCCCACGCAGACGATCGGCGTGATGCCGTGGGCCAGCGCGATTTTCGTCTTGTCAGCGACCACCGCATCCGATTCACCGTGGTACTGGCGCCGCTCGGAATGGCCGACGATGCAAAAGCGCACCCCGAACTCCTTCAGCATGGCCGCCGAAACTTCGCCGGTGTACGCGCCCTGCTCGTGCTGCGACAGGTCCTGCGCGCCGAGCTCGAGGGCGCAGCCGTGGCGCAGCACCTGCAACTGCGCGAGGTAAGGCGCCGGCACGCACATGGCGACGGTGCATCGCGCCCCCATCATGCCCGCGATCACGCTGCGCACCAGTGCATCGTTTGCGGCGATGCTGCCGTTCATCTTCCAGTTGCCGGCGATCAGCGTTTTCTTCAACACTGCGCTCATGCCCAGGTCAGCACGATCTTGCCGATGTGCTGGTTCGATTCCATCAGGGCATGCGCCTGCGCCGCCTGCGCGGCCGGGAAGGTCTTGAAGATCACCGCCTTGATGGCGCCGCGCTCGAGCAGCGGCCAGACGTTCTTTTTCAGCTGCTGCGCGATCGCGACCTTGAAGGCCATCGGCCGGGGCCGCAGCGTCGAACCGGTGATGACCAGCCGCTTGCGCAGCACCATGCCGGCGTTGAATTCGGCCTTGACGCCGCCCTGCACCGCGATGATCGCGATCCGGCCGTCTTCGGCCAGGCATTCGATTTCGCGCGCGACATAAGCCCCGGCGACCATGTCGAGGACGACGTTGACGCCCTTGCCATCGGTCAGCTTCTTCACTTCCGCGACGAAATCCTGTGTCTTGTAATTGATGGCATGGTCGGCGCCAAGCCGGACGCACGCCTGGCACTTCTCGTCGCTGCCCGCCGTCGCCACGACGACGGCGCCGAGCGCCTTCGCCATCTGGATCGCGGTGACGCCGATCCCGCTGGTGCCGCCCTGCACCAGCAGCGTTTCGCCGGCCTGCAGCTTGACCCGGTCGAACACGTTGCTCCACACGGTGAAGAACGTTTCGGGCAACGAGGCAGCCTCGATATCGCTCATGCCTTGCGGCGCCGGCAGGCACTGGCCGACCGGCGCGACGCACAGCTCTGCATACCCTCCGCCCGCCACCAGGGCGCAAACCCGGTCGCCCTGCTTCAGGCCGGCCTGCGCCATCGCCTGCTCATCGCCACTGACGATGACGCCCGCCACCTCGAGGCCGGGCAGGTCGGAAGCACCGGGCGGAACCGGGTAATTGCCGGTTCGCTGCAGCACATCGGGGCGGTTGATGCCGCTGGCCGCGACGCGGATCAGCAATTCGCCGGCACCGGCGACCGGATCCGGACGCTCGCCCAGGCGCAGCACCTCGGGCCCGCCATAGGAAGTGATTTCAACGGCTTTCATGGTCTCTCCGGCCTCCAGCCGGCACCCTGCAGGCGCCGGCGGTTTTCACAAGAACGGCGCTCAACCCTGGTCGTCGACCGGGGTCTGCTGCTGCGGCTCGCGCTGCTCTCGCGGTTGCT
>JAYUHN010000399.1:0-3692 GCA_043766965.1 Ramlibacter sp.
TGGAACGTGCCGTTCATGACCGCCACCTGGAAGGTCGCGCCGTGCCTGGCCTTCGGCAACACGGCGGTGCTCAAGATGAGCGAGTTGTCGCCGCTGAGCGCGGCGCGGCTGGGCGAACTGGCGCTGGAGGCGGGTATTCCGGCGGGCGTGCTGAACCTCGTGCACGGGGTCGGCCGCGACGCCGGCGAGCCCTTGTGCCGGCACCCCGACGTGCGTGTCATCTCGTTTACCGGGTCCACCGCCACCGGCAACCGCATCGTGCAGTCGGCCGGGCTCAAGAAGTTCAGCATGGAGCTCGGTGGCAAGTCGCCATTCGTGATCTTCGAGGACGCCGACCTGGAGCGCGCGCTCGATGCCGCGCTGTTCATGGTGTTCAGCAACAACGGCGAACGCTGCACCGCGGGCTCGCGCATCCTGGTGCAGCAATCGGTCTACGCCGACTTCGCGCAGAAGTTCGCCGATCGCGCCCGGCGCATCCAGGTCGGCGACCCGCTGGACGAGGCGACCATCGTCGGGCCGATGGTCAGCGCGGCCCATCTGGCCAAGGTGCGCAGTTACATCGCGCTCGGACCGCAGGAGGGCGCGACGCTGTTGTGTGGTGGCCTGGACGCGCCGGTCGTGCCGCAGCGCGTGCAACGCGGCAACTTCGTGGCGCCGACCGTTTTCGCCGACGTCGACAACCGCATGCGCATCGCTCAGGAAGAAATCTTCGGGCCGGTGGCATGCCTGATCGCGTTCAGCGACGAGGCCGATGCGGTGGCCAAGGCCAACGACATACGTTACGGGCTGTCGAGTTACGTCTGGACCGAGAACCTGGCGCGCGCCCACCGCATGGCCGCCGCGGTGGAGGCCGGCATGTGTTTTGTCAACAGCCAGAATGTGCGCGACCTGCGCCAGCCCTTCGGCGGCACCAAGGCGTCGGGCACCGGCCGCGAAGGCGGCACCTGGAGCTACGAAGTGTTTTGCGAGCCGAAGAATGTGGCGGTGTCGCTGGGTAGTCACCACATTCCACGTTGGGGTGTGTGAGAAGACCATGAACGACAAGGTCTGTCATTGCGGCGTTTGTCATTGCGGCGTTTGTCCCGGACCCGTCTGTCATTGCGGGCTCGACCCGCAATCCATGCGGTCCTGGATCCCGGGTCAAGCCCGGGATGACAACTCTCTGGCATGGGATGGCAACTCTCTGGCATGGGATGGCAACTCTATGGACCGGAATGACACCCTCTTGGCCTGTGACACTTCTTTGGCCGCAGACAACAGTCGGGTGGAGGCGCGGCAATGAGTTTGTACGCCATGCAGAAATTCCTGTACCACCTCAACCGCGACCCGCAGGTGCAACGGCGCTACCGTGACGACTGCGAGCAACTGCTGCGGGAGTACGACCTCGCCGACGAAGAGCGTGCGGCGATCCGCGACGGCGACATCGGCAAGCTCTATGTCCTCGGCTGCAACGGCCAGCTGCTGATGCACTTCGCTCCGCTGCTCGGCATCGCCTGGGCGGACTATCTGGAGGCGATGCGGGACGGCGTTCGAAAATACGGGCCGGTGCGCGCGGGCATCTATGCGATGACCACCGGGACCGACGAGAAAGTGGCGGGGGTCTGACATGCCGTTGGTCTTCGCTGGCGTCTGCAGTCACGCCCCGGGCATCACCGGTCGCGCCCACCTGGCCGATCCCGCGGTGAAGGACGAATTCCATCGACAGTTGTTCCGCCTGGGCGACGCGCTGCGGGCCAGCTCGCCTGACGCGGTCATCGTGATCGCAGCCGAACACTTCGCCAATTTCTTCATGAACAACATGCCGGCGTATGCGATCGGCATGGCTGACCAGTACGAAGGCCCGATCGAAGACCCGGCGTGGCTCGGTATCGCCCGCACGAAGATCCCCGGCAATGCGGCCCTGTCGCAGCGCCTGATCCGCGAAGTCATGCAGGACGTGGACGTCGCGTATGCGGAGGAATGGAAATTCGACCACGGCATCATGGTGCCGCTGCATTTCCTGACGCCGGAGTACGACACGGCGATCGTCCCGGTGAACATCAACTGCCAGGGGCCGCCACTGACGCCGCTCAAGCGCACCTGGGCCTTCGGCGAAGCGCTGCGTCGTGCCTGCGACAGCGTGCCGGAGCGGATCGCGCTGGTCGGAACCGGCGGCATCTCGCACTGGCCGGCCACCCCCGATTCGGGCAAGGTCAACGAGGCCTGGGACCGCGAGTTCCTGCAGCGCTGGAGCCGCAACGACAAGGAAGCGTTGCTGTCGTACACCGACGAAGCGACCTACCGCGATGCCGGCCAGGGCGGCTTCGAAATCCGCAACTTCATCGCGGTCGCCGCCGCAGCGCGCGGGCATGGTGAGATCCTGCACTTCAAGCCGATCCCCATCTTCGCGGTGAGCTGCACCGCGGCCACCATGTCGATCGAGTAACCACTATGCCGCACGTTGTCCTGCAATACACCGCCAACCTCGAACCGCTGGTCGATGTGCCCGCCTTGTGCAACGAGATCGCCGCGGCCCTGGTGGCGATGAAGGCCGAGGACGGCAAGCCCCTGTTCCCGATCGGCGGTATCCGTGTGCTGGCTTATCCGGCGCAGCACTACGCTGTCGCTGACGCCAACGACGATTACGCTTTCTGCTACATCAACATCCGCATCGCGCCGGGACGCAGCGAGGCGATGAAGAAGAAAACCGGCGACACGGTGCTGGCCCTGGCACAGGCGCTTTTCGGCTCCGCGTTCGGGAAAGCGCACGTCGGCGTCACCATCCAGATCGATGAGGCCCCCGGACAGGTGTACGACGCCAAGCACAGCAACCTGCATTCGCTTTTCAGCAAATGACGACTGTTGTCATGGCGGGCCTGACCCGCAATCCATGGCCCCCTGGATCCCGGGTCAAGCCCGGGATGACACCTTTTCTCCGGGTTGACACCTTTTCTCCGGGTTGACACTTTTTCCCTGGGATGACACCTTTTCTCCGGGATGACCTCCCCGGGATGACAACGTCCAAGGACCAAATGCCTTTCTCCCACGAACTGATCCAGCAACTCGCCAACGAGCTCAACGAGAGCGAGAAGAATCGCGTGCAGGTCGAACACTTCTCCAGGCTCTATCCCGGCATGACGATCGACGACGGCTATGCCGTGCAGCGGGCCTGGGTCAGGATGAAGACGGACGGCGGACGCATGGTGCGCGGCCACAAGATCGGTCTCACGTCGCGCGCGATGCAGCAGGCCAGCCAGATCGACGAACCGGATTTCGGTGTGCTGCTCGACGATATGTTTTTCGCGCCCGGCGAGATACCGTCGCTTCGCTTCATCGTGCCGCGGGTGGAAGTCGAGCTGGCGTTTGTGCTGAAAAAGAAGCTCGAAGGCGACAAGATCGGCATCGACGAGGTGCTGGCCGCCACCGATTACGTGACGCCGGCGATCGAGATCATCGATTCGCGCATCGAGCAGCATGACCGCCACACCAAGGCGTTCCGCAAAGTGCAGGACACGATCAGCGACAACGCCGCCAACGCTGGCATCGTGCTCGGCGGGCGCAAGGCGAGACCGTCCGAAGTCGACCTGCCCTGGATCGGCGCCGTCCTGCGCCAGAACGGCGTGGTGGAAGAGACCGGGCTGGCGGCCGGCGTGCAGGGCCATCCGGCCATCGGCATCGCCTGGCTGGCAATGAAGCTGGCGCCTTGGGGCGAA
>JAYUHN010000400.1:0-3670 GCA_043766965.1 Ramlibacter sp.
CGTATTGCTGCGCGGTTCCGCGACCACCGTGGTGCGGAACGATGTGTCGCTCTGGCCCTGTCCCGCGGCCCCTGCGGGGCCGGCGCCGGACTCGACCAGGCGGGCCACCAGGGGGGCCACGTCCGACGCCAGTGCGTTGCGCAGCGCGATGATCTCGACATCGGTGGCGTTGGACACGTCGAGCGCGGCGATGATGCGCCCGAGCCGGTGCAGGTTGTCCGCATAGTCGGTGATGACCAGCGAGTTGTTCCCGGGGTTCACGTTGATGGTGTTGTTCGGGGTGATCAGCGGTCGCAGGATCGGCACCAGGTTGGCGGCCGACTCGTAATTGAGCCGGAAGATCTGCGTGACGATCTGGCTGCCGCCGGAGGGCGCCACACCGATGGAAACGCTGCCCCCTTGCAGCTTGGCGTCGGCTTCCGGGACTACCTTCAACAGGCCAGCCGCGTCCACCACGGTGAAGCCGGACAAGCGCAACGTGGCGCTGAACTGGTTGAAGGCGGCGGACGGGGACACGGGACGGTCCGTCGACAGGTTGATGGTGCCCTTGACGCGCGGATCGACAACGATGTTGCGCCCGGTGATCGCCGCCATGGTGCGCGCGACGGCTTCGATTTCCGCGTTGACGAAGTTCAGAGTCACCGGTTCGGCCGCGCGCTGTGCATACAGCAATCCGGGCGAGCCCGCGAGCAGGGCGCCGATCGCCACGGAAATGACAGCGAGACGAAATTTCATGTCAGCCTATGGTGATGATCGAGCGGGCGCCGCTGCGACGTCCAATGATGTTCAGCAAATTTGACAGCGCCGCTTCCCGGTCGGGAGCCGCGGTCGCGGTACCGGTAAAGCGCAGTCTGGACCCCACCCATACGCCGCTGCCGCTGAGTTGCAGGTCGCCTTCGATCGTGTCCAGCTGGAGTGTCGATGACGAGCCCCCGTTCAGGGTAATGCGATAACTGCCCATGGGCTTTAGGGTGGACAGGCGGGACGACATCCGCGAAGCCGCAAGTTCCGCGCGGCCGGTGACGGCCAGCCGCCCTTCGATCCATTCTACTGAAAGGGCCTGCGTGGACAGCAGCAGATCGCCTTCGACCTGAAGGGTGTTCCAGGGCGTCCCCAGCCCGGCCAGCACCGCCGCCGGCCATTGCGAACGCTGGTCACTCAGCAGCAGCGTGCCGCCACCCCCGCGCAGGCGTCCGAGCAGAGTCAGTGGCGACTGAGTGCAGCAGCCCGCCTGCAGTTCCGCCCGCACACCAGCCCAGACCGGGCGAATCTTCCAGTCGAGCCGGCCCGGCAGGGCAGCAACGTCGTTGCTGCCCGGGCCACCTGTCAGCAGGACACGGGCCGACCCGTCCCACACCGTCCCGCGGGCGTCGTCCAGGACGACGCGGCCGACGCTTGCGCGCATCGCGCCGGCGGCCAGCCAGCGCGCGGGCGCAAACAAGGCAAGTGCAAGCAGCACCCCCGCGAGCACACCGGCGCCGGCCCAGGACCAGGGGGCCGTGGGCCAGGGATCGTGCTTGGAACGGGTGACGGCCAGAGCGACTCCGTCAGCGCGCGGGCAGGGCAAGGACCAGCGACCCGTCCCAGAGGCCGGCGGGGTTGCGGACCAAACGGGCTTCGGCTGGAAGAGCACGCGCATTGGTTCGAGCCTGGGTGAGCCACTGGCTGAGGGCCTGCGGCGACGCGCCGGCGATGGTGACCGTGACCCGTTCACCGGAAATGGAGATGCGCCCGGTGACGCCCAGTTGCTGGCGAACCGTCGCTTCCAGCAGTCGTGAAGCATCTTCCTGCGTCTGGCGCGGCTGCGATTGCACGGCCTGCACCTGCGATTGCAACGTCCGCATACGCTGCAACTGCGCGTCGAGCGTGCGGTGCTGTTCGTCCGCCGCCCGCAGTGTGGCCAGCGCCGGCGCGAGCGCAAGCCACCAGAGCAGCGCCACCACCACCAGGCCGGCGGCGCCACCGGCCAGGCGCTGTTCGCGCGGCGCCATGCGGGTCCAGTGCAGCCTGAGTTCGGCCAGGTTCACGGCGTCGCCTCCTGGGTCACGACGATGGTGTCGCCGCGCAGCTCCGCTGCGTAGCCCTGGCTGTGCAGGCCCGCCGCCAGGGCCCGGACTTCCGCCGGCGTCGACGGCTGGCCCTTGAGCCGGAGCTCGCCGCCGGTGTATTCCATGGCGGCCGGCGGCCGCATCGGCGGCGTGACCACGGCCAGGGCGCCGAGCATCGCTTCCAGGTCCCGGCCGGATGTGGCACCGACTGCCTGCCGCAGCAACGCGACTTCCTTTTCCATCTGCAGGGGGGCATCGACGATGACCTTCACTTGCGGAAACGTCGAGGTCAACACCCGCCTGACGGCTTCCCGTTTCGCCTCGATCGCGAAGCGCTCCTTCCACGCCCAGGCGTTCACACCCAGCAGGTTCACCGCCACCAGCAGCAGCGCCCCCCATCGCGCCGCCCGCCACTGCGGCGCACGCAGCACCTCCACCCAGAGCAGCGCCAGTTTCTTGACGGCGCGGGCGCGGTTCGAGCTGGCGAACTCGGACTGCGCCAGGTCCCAGCCGGATTGCGCCGCCTGCAGCCAGCGCTGGGCGGCCTGCTGCAATTCCACCGGCTGCTGCAGCAGCTGCTCGGCCAGCGCGGCGACGGCGGGTTCCGCCACCCGGCGGGTCCCTTCGGGCACCGGCGGCAACAGGGCCAGGGCGTGAGCAAGCAGGGGAACCGCCAGCACGCCGTCGGCGCCGGTGAGCACCAGCGTGCCATGGTCCGTCTCGCCGATCGCATGCAGCGTCGGCGGATTTTCGGGGGCAAACTCCGGCACGATCCGCGAGATCGGCCGCTCAACGCCCTCCAGGGTCTGCACCGCATCTCGCAGCCACTTGCGGTCGCAGACGGCGACCCAGGCCGGCACGCCGGCGCGCGCCTGCGGCTGCAGCGCGAAGTGCAGCGACTCCGGTTCGTCGAGCAGGCGGTCTTCGAGCAGCCCCTCCAGCACGGCGCGCAAACGAGGGGAGGTGGCGGACACCCCCTTGGGCAGTTCCACCTGGTGCCAGGACAAGGCCTGCAACGGAACGATCGCGACCACCTCCGAGCCGGCTCCCGACGGCCGGGGCAGCAGGGCAGCCGGCGCGTTTGCGTGGTCCCCGACGACGCGGCCATCCGGCGTGAGCAGATAGGAAAACTCGGCGGCGGGGGCGGCAGGATGGCCGGGAAGCAGGAGAAACAGTGAACTCATTGGCTACGGAGATTGTAGGCAGGCGGTGCTGCCGGGACGCTAACGACCCGGCACGGTGCTGCCGGGACGCGGGGCTTCGATCACGCCTCGCTCGCGCTCGAGCGCACGGACGTCGCGGCCGGGCTTCATGCGCCGCAAGACGGAGCGTTCCTCCACGACCAGTTGGCCCAGGCGCAGGCGGCCCCGGCTTTCGAAAAAGCTGGATGAAACACTCACGTCGACGGACGCGTTCAGATCGACCCCTGCGACCAGCTTGGTGTAGTCGCCGGGTGCACGAAAAGGCGACCGCTCGCGCGCCGTCACCAATCGTTGCGCATCTGCCATGCTCAGGCCGGTGATGCTGGCATAGATCACTTCCGCCGTCGCCGTGTTGAGGTTCACCGGCTGCCGTCCCGGCAGCAGCGTGACATACGGCTGCAGGGCGGCCACCGTTTGCGG
>JAYUHN010000401.1:0-3660 GCA_043766965.1 Ramlibacter sp.
ACAGCGCCGAATTCAAGGCCCAGGTCGTTCGTGCCTGTCGCCAGCCTGGTGTGTCGAGCGCGGCGGTGGCGCTGGCCAATGGCCTGAACGCCAACATGCTCAGACGTTGGATGCGCGAGGCCGAGTGTGTTGACCCGATGGCCGTCATTGGCCAGGGTGCTCTCGCCTTGAGCTCTACGGCAGCGGCAAGCAGCCTGCCCGGCTTTGTTGCCGTGCAGATGCCGACCCCGTCGACCCCGCCGACGGCGTCTGTGGAGCCCGAAATTCACATCGAGCTCACGCGCGGGCCGACGACGATCGTCATGCGCTGGCCGGCATCCCAATCCGGCGCCTGTGCGACCTGGCTGCGCGAGATGCTGCGGTGATCAGGATCGATGCGGTCTGGCTGGCAGTCGAGCCGATCGACATGCGCGCCGGTGCTCAGCGGCTACTGGCCCGCGTGGTGCAGGTCTTTGGTGCCGCGCAGGCGCACCACGGCTACCTTTTCTCTAACGCGCGATCGACCCGCATCAAGCTCTTGGTGCACGACGGATTCGGGGTCTGGTGCGCCGCACGGCGCCTGAACAAGGGCAGCTTCGAGTGGCCACGCAGCACAGCAGCCGGCACGGCACCGCTTGCGTTGACCAACGATCAATTCAACGCCCTGGTGCTTGGATTGCCGTGGCAGCGGCTCGAGCAACTGCGGCTCATCACACGGATGTGAGCACGGATGCGAGTCAGCTCAAGACGGCTGATCCAATGCAATTGGAGGAAGATCTAATGTTTGATCAAGCGCTGGTCTTGAACAATGCTGCATGCTCGATATGCATGCGATCAAACCCCAGGACCTCAAGGCGCTGAGCGCCGCTGAACTGGCCGCACTCGCAACGCAAATGCTGGCCCACATCAGTGAGCAGAGCAAACATATCAGCGAACAAAGCAGACACATCGGCGAGCAGGACAGGCGCATCGATTCCCAGGCCCAGGCCATCAAGTGGCGTGACGCGAAGATCGAGAGCATCACCTTCCAACTGGCGCGGCTCAAGGCTTGGAAGTTCGGCGCCAAGACCGAGCGCATGAACGCCGAGCAGCGCGAGATCTTCGAGGAGACACTCGCCGCCGACCAGGCCAGCCTGGAGGCTCAGCTCGCAGCCTTGCAAGGCACCGCCAAAGCCGACACCCCAGACCTTGATGCACCCGACAAGCAGCCCCGCCGCCAGCCCAAACGCGAGCCACTGCCGCCCCACCTGCCGCGCGTGGACCAGCACGTCGAGCCCGAAGACACCCACTGCCCGACGCCCGAGTGCGGCAAGCCGATGGTGCGCGTGGGCGAGGACATCAGCGAGCGGCTGGACATCGTGCCAGCGCAGTTCTTCGTGCAGCGGCAAATCCGCGGCAAGTGGGCTTGTCGGTGCTGCCAGCTGCTGGTGCAGGAGCCGGCTGCGCCCCAGGTCTTCGACAACGCGCTGCCAACGCCGGGCCTGCACGCCCACACGGCCATCAGCCGCTTCGTCGACCACATCCCTTACTACCGGCAGGAGCAGATCAACGCACGCTCGGGGGTGCGCACGCCGCGCTCGACGCTGGCCGCCTGGGGCGGGCAGACGGGGGCGCAGTTGATGCCGCTGTATGAGGCGCACCGGGTGTTCGTGCTCGGCTCGCGCGTCGTGCATGCCGACGAGACGCCGATCGCGCTGCTCGACCCCGGTGGGGGCAAGACGAAGAAGGCCTACATGTGGGCCTACGCGCGCGGGGCGTTCGAGCCCGAACCGGGCGTGGTGTTCGACTTCTGCGCCGGGCGCGGCGGGCAGTACCCGTGCGAGTTCTTGAAGGGCTGGACAGGCACGCTGGTGGTTGACGCCTACAGCGGCTACGACGCCGCGCTGTCGCTGGGCGGGCGCAGTACCGCGTACTGCCTTGCTCACGCCAGGAGGAAGTTCGACGAGTTGGTCAAGGCCAATGCCAGTGTGGTGGCGGGCCAAGCCATCCAGCGCATTGCCTGGCTGTACAAGATCGAGGCCGACGCGAAGGCATTGACCGCACACCAGCGGCTGCACATGCGGCAAGCGCGGTCCCAGCCGCTGTGGGATGAGCTGCATGTTTGGCTGCAGCTTGAGCGCACCCGCGTGCCCGACGGCAGCGCCATCGCCAAGGCCATCGACTACAGCCTGAACCACTGGGTGGGGCTGGGACGCTACCTGCTGGACGGCGATGTGCCGATCGACAACAACCATGTCGAAAACCGAATTCGGCCTTGGGCCCTGGGACGGCGCAATTGGTTGTTCATCGGCAGCCAGCTGGCGGGCGACCGGGCTGCGGTGGTGATGAGCCTGCTCCAGTCGGCCAAGCTCAATGGGCACGAGCCTTGGGCGTACCTCAAAGACGTGCTCACCCGGCTGCCGATGCAGTTCAACAGCAGGATCGAGGAGCTGCTGCAACACAAGTGGCTGCCCGGCGGCTGAGACCGATTCGCCCGCCCCGACGCGGCGCATCGCCGAGGCCACTGCACGCCTGAGCATCAAGGCGACCATGCCGCTCAGCCCGAACGCGACAACCGCCATCACCGCTGTGCACGCCGCGTTCACCATGTTCGCCATGGGCGCCATGGGCGCCATGGGCGCGAGACTCGACCGGGTTGTGGCTCAACTCAAGGTGCCACGGCTAGACGCTTACTGCCCGTCGCCGGCCACGCCGCGCATCTCTGCTATGCGCGCAACGAGGGCATTTCGTCAGGAGCGTGGTACGCAGACATTAGAGTGTCGAACACGTCAAGTCCGCCAGCTTCAACGGAGGAACGTCACCATGCTCAAGCTCTACGGCTTTTCGAAGGTCAACGCTGGCGCGCGAGGCCACACGCGCGATCTGCGCGTGCTGTGGGCGCTCGAAGAGATGCGACTGCCGTTCGAGTTGGCCGGCATGGACCACCCCGCACATGACCTGAATACCAAAGCCTATCGCCGGTTCAGCCCGTTCGAACAAATCCCGTCGATAGACGACGATGGATTGGTGCTGTCCGAATCCGCCGCCATCCTTGTCTACCTGGCGAAGAAGTCCGGCCGCCTGATCCCAAGCGACCACGCCGGTGAGGCGCAGGTGATGCGCTGGTGCTTCGCCGCGCTAACCACAGTGGAGTCGCCGCTGCTCAGCCTGATGGTGCTCGACTGGACCGCGGATGGTAGCTGCGGCAAGCACCGCGAGTTCTTGGTTGGCTGGGTGCATCGGGTGCTGACGAACCTGGAGCGCTGGTTCGCTGACCGCGAATTCGTCGCGACAAAGGATTTTACCGTCGCAGACATACTGATGGCGCACGTGCTCCTCTCGGGCATCAACGAGGGATTGATGGCGCCGTATCCGGGTCTGGTTTCGTATCGGGGTCGGTGCCTGGCTCGGCCGGCGTGGAAGCGGACCATCGAGGCGTATTGCGCGCGGGTCGAGGCAGGATAGATCGGTCAGGCTCACGACGGCCAGAAGGAAGGCGGGCGGCCGCCTTGGTCGTATGTGTGAATTCGCTGCCGTCGGAAGAAGTAGCTGGCCCCACCTGACTGGCAAGCCCAAATTGGAGCTCCGGTTGAGCCTGAACCTACCGATCCAGCCCTTCCTGCGATCGCACCGATGGTGCCGCCCTAGCCTGCTCCTGCAGCGCCGCGAAACGCCCCTGCTCGGACCGCACACCCTGGCGAA
>JAYUHN010000402.1:0-3625 GCA_043766965.1 Ramlibacter sp.
GTAGCGGCCCCGGCGGTCCGGCCATGACGCAGGCCGCCCGCACCGCCTTGCTGCTGGGCGCCGTCGCGGCTGCGCTGCTGGCGTCGGGCTGTGAACGCGAGGCCCGCCGCTTCGCCGCGCTGCCGCCGCCACAAGTGGCAAGCGCGGCGCGGCTCGGATCGCTGCAACCGGCGACGCCGCAGCAGGGCGACGTCAGGATGGCGGTCGTCAAAGCCAGTCCCTACGATGACAACGCGTACGGCGTGAACCAGGGCAAGCGCCTGTACCGCTGGTACAACTGCAGTGGCTGCCATGCGCTCAACGGCGGCGGCGCCATCGGTCCGCCGCTGATCGACGCCGAGTGGAAATACGGCAGCGATCCGGCCAGCATCTACGCATCGATCGTGCAGGGCCGGCCGGAAGGCATGCCGTCGTTCGGTGGCCACATCCCGGAAGACCAGGTCTGGCAGATCGTGTCTTACCTGCGCTCCATGGGAGCCGGCAAGTGAACACGCCGCACAGCGTGTACGACGCCGCGGGCGTGCAGTCGGCGGAGATCCTGCAGCTGTGGCATGTCATCGCCTGGACCTGCGCCGTCGTGTTCGTGGCGATCGTGCTGGTGCTGCTGGTGGCGATGTGGCGCGCTCCGCGCAGCAGCCGCGAGACACCGCCCGACCTGTCCGGCGTGGATACGCCCGAACGCGGCCCACGCCGCAGCGTGACCGGGGCCGTCATCGCCTCGGTGCTCGCATTGCTCGCGCTGGTGGTGGCCAGTGTCGTATCCGACCGCGCATTGGCGCGGATGTCGCTGGTGGACGCGGTGAACATCCAGGTCACCGCGCACCAGTGGTGGTGGACGGCGCAATACCTGAACGGGCCGGTGTCGCAGACCTTCGTCACCGCCAACGAGATCCACATCCCGGTCGGCAAGCCGGTGCTGCTCACACTCAAGGCCGACGACGTGATCCACAGCCTGTGGGTGCCGAGCCTGGCCGGCAAGAAGGACCTGATCCCGGGCCGGACCTCGAAGATGCATTTCCGGGCCGACCGGCCGGGCGTCTACCGCGGCCAGTGCGCGGAGTTCTGCGGCCTGCAGCATGCGCTGATGGGCCTGCTCGTCATCGCCGAGCCGCAGGCGCAATTCGACGCCTGGGCCAGCGCGCAACGCAGTCCGGCCCCGATCCCGACGGAGGCGAAAACCATTCGCGGGCGCGACCTGTTCCAGAGCCAGAGCTGCGCTCTGTGCCATGCAGTCCAGGGCACCATTGCGAACGCGCAGCACGGCCCCGACCTGACGCATGTGGCGACCCGCCAGACGCTGGCGTCGCTCGCGGTCCCGAACTCGCGGGCCCAACTGGCCGCGTGGATTTCGGATCCGCAGAAGATCAAGCCGGGGAGCAACATGCCGGCGACGCCGCTGTCGGCTGCGGACCTCGACGCGCTCGTCGCATACCTGGAGACGCTGAAATGAGGCGCGCGCTGACCGCGCAGGAGATCCGCGAGGCAGCGCCGCGGCTGAAAGACGGCCCGGGCCCCGGTTCGCCCGAGGCCGTCACGCTGGACCGCACGTGGAGCGACGACCCGGGCTTCATCGGCTGGTTCACCGCCGTCAACCACAAGACCATCGCCCGTCGCTTCATCGCCGCGACCCTGGTGTTCTTCCTGCTTGGCGGCCTGCTTGCCGCCCTGATGCGCCTGCAGCTGGCGCGGCCCGAAAACACGCTGATGGGGCCGGACTTCTACAACCAGCTGTTCACCATGCATGGGACGACGATGATGTTCCTGTTCGCCGTGCCGGTGATGCAGGCCATCGCGATCTACCTGGTGCCGCTGATGGTCGGAACCCGCAGCATCGCCTTTCCGCGGCTGAACGCATTCGCATTCTGGATCTTCGTGTTCGGCGGCCTGATGCTGTACATCGCCTTCTTCTGCAACGCCGGCGCCGACGTCGGCTGGTTCGCCTATCCGCCGCTCTCGGGACCCGACTACTCGCCCGGCAAGCGGGTCGATTTCTGGGCCCAGATGATCACGTACACCGGACTTTCCGCGATCATCGAAGCCATCGTCATCATCACCACGGTGTTCAAGCTGCGCGCGCCGGGCATGACACTGAACCGGCTTCCGCTGTTGGTCTGGGCGATGCTGGTGACCGCATTCATGATCCTGTTCGCATTGCCGTCGGTGATGCTGTCGAGCACGGCGCTGATCATGGACCGGATGGTCGGCACCCACTTCTTCAATCCGGTGGGGGGTGGCGACGCGATCCTCTGGCAACACCTGTTCTGGTTCTTCGGCCACCCCGAGGTTTACCTGATCTTCATTCCGGGGCTGGGCTTCATCTCGGCCATCCTGCCGACCTTCGCTCGCCGTCCGGTGTACGGCTACACGGCGATAGTGCTGGCGCTGACCGCCACCGCCTTCCTGGCCTTCGGCCTGTGGGTGCACCACATGTTCGCCACCAACCTGCCGGAACTGGGCAAGAGCTTCTTCACCGCGGCCAGCATGATGATCGCGATTCCCAGCGCGATCCAGATCTTCTGCTGGCTGGCGACGCTGTGGACCGGCCGGCTGAATTTCAAGACGCCGATGCTGTTCGTGCTTTCGTTCTTCGTCATCCTGGTGCTGGGCGGCCTGACCGGCATCATGTTGGCATCGGTGCCGCTCAACCTGCAGGTGCACGACAGCTACTTCGTGGTGGCGCACCTGCATTACGTGCTGCTCGGCGGCGCGGTGTTCCCGCTGTTCGGAGCGATCTATTACTGGTACCCCAAAGTCACAGGCCGGATGATGGGCGAAGCCGTCGGCCGCTGGAGCTTCTGGCTGATGTTCTTCGGCTTCAACACCGCTTTTTTCCCGATGCACCTGCTGGGCCTGCAGGGCATGCCGCGCCGGGTCTACACCTACCAGGCCGGAATGGGTTGGGACAATCTGAACCTGGTGTCCACCGCCGGCGCTTTCATTCTCGCGGCCGGCGTGTTCCTGACCCTGGTGAACGTCCTGCGAAGCCACAGCCACGGTGCGATGGCAGGCGACAACCCCTGGGGCGCCGGCACCCTCGAATGGGCAACGGCCTCGCCGCCCCCGCCCTGCAACTTCCACGTGATCCCGGTCGTGCATTCGCGCGACCCGGTCTGGCAGCCGTTGCCGTCCGAACCCACCAGCGGGCGGATCTCGACCCACGTGCAAGGTCTTGCTGCCGACGCCCGGGAAGTGCTGGTGACGACCGTTGTCGATGCGCGCCCGGACTTGCGCCAGACGTTTCCCGGGCCGTCGATCTGGCCATTCCTCAGTGCCGTCGCAACCACCATCTTTTTCGTCGGCTCGATTTTCACGCCGTGGGCGGTGGTCTGGGGCGCCATTCCGGTCGGCATCGCGGCCACCATCTGGTTTTGGCCGACCCGCCGCCAGGTCGCGCGCGGCCTGGCCATGGAACGCAGGCCATGAGTCGTAGTGGCGACGCGCTGGACGTCTCGGCGCTGCCCAGCTTCGGCTTCTCGCACCGCAGCCTGGTGTGGTGGGCCACGCTGGGACTGATCGCCGTGGAAGGAACGGTGTTCGCGCTCGCGATCGCCAGCTACTTCTTCCTGCGCAGCCACTCCGATGTCTGGCCGATGAACGGCCCGCCGCCGGACCTGTTCTGGGGCAC
>JAYUHN010000403.1:0-3620 GCA_043766965.1 Ramlibacter sp.
CCGGCGCACGAGCGCTACCACCGCGGCCTGGCTTATGTGCCGGAAGACCGGCGCATCGTGGCCAGCCTGACGGTGCGCGAGAACCTGCAGCTGGGAATCATCGCCAGCGCGCGCCGGGGCGAGACCGACGCGATGATCGACGAGATCGCCGCCACCTTTCCGCGCCTGAAGGAGCGGCTGGGGCAGGAGGCCACCTCCCTGTCGGGCGGCGAGCAGCAGATGCTCGCGATCGCGCGGGCCATGATGGCCCGGCCGAAGATGATCCTGCTGGACGAGCCGTCCGAGGGCATCATGCCGGTGCTGGTGGACGAAATGTTCGAGTTGTTCGCCCGGATGAAGCGCGAAGGCACCACCATCCTGCTGGTGGAACAGAACGTGGAGCGGGCGCTCTCGATCTCGGACCGCGCGTACATCCTGGACCAGGGCAGGATCGTGCACCAAGGGACGGCTGCGGCGCTGCTGGCCGACGACGAGATCCAGAGCCGCTACTGCGCGGTCTAGCACCGCCGGTCAAGGCTTGCCGGGTTGCTGGCCGCACATCCGCGCCAGCACATCGAACACGGCGGCGGTGTCGTGCTCGGCGTGGCCCGCGCCCATCGCGGCGTTGTAGATCGGCTCGGTCGCGGCGAACAGGGGCGCCGGCGTATGGGTCGCGGCCAGCGCGGCGGCGATCAGCTTCATGTCTTTCTGCCAGACCCCGACCTTCATCGCCGCGTCGGCCCAGCTGCGGGCGGCAACGACCGGGCCGCGCACGTCCAGCATGCGTGAACCGCCCGCGCCGTCGGCGAGCACCTTCACGGCGAGATCGGATGCGATTCCCATCCGCTCACCGAACAGCAGCACTTCGGCGGTGGAGACGTTGTGGATCGCGACCAGCAGGTTTGCCATCAGCTTGAGCTTCATGCCGTTGCCGAATTCTCCGAGGTAGTAGTTCGCCTTGGAAAAACCCTCGAACACCGGCCGGACCCGGGTCACGGCCGTGGCCGGTCCGCTCGAATAGACCGAGAGGTCCTTGCGCGCCGCCTGGGCGCCCGTTCCCGACAACGGGCAGTCCAGCAGGATGATGCCGCGCGCCTGCAGCAGGTCGCGCGCGGCGAGCTTGTCCTGCACGTCGAGCGTGCTGGTTTCGATGACGATCGTTCCCTTGCCGGCAGTTTCGGCCACAGCCTGCGCGGCCTGCATCAGCGCCCCCGGGCCGGGCAGCGAGAAGACCAGCACCCGGGCCTGCGCGGCGACCTCGGCGGTGCTTTTGCAGGCCTGGCCGCCGGCGCGCTTCAACTTCTGCGATGCGGGCGCTCTCGGGTCATATCCGCTGACGCCGAACCCGGCTTTCAGCAGGTTCTGCGACATCGCGGAACCCATGATGCCCAGGCCCACCATGCCGATGGTTTCGTGCATCGAAGACGAGGGTGGCGCTGTCGTTGCCTTCACACCAGCGGTGGCGCGGGAGACGCGGGAAGGAGGTTTCTTTGTGGCCACGTAGGTCGTGCTCCGAAGTGACTGGCTAAACTAGTTTATCGCGGCATCCTCAACAGCAACGCCCATGCGGCCCATGACGAAACCCCGGCAGGCACCCACCAGAAAACGAATGAGCGGGCCGGAGCGCGAGCGGATGATCGCCCTGGAAGCGGTGCGCTTCTTCGCTGAAGTCGGCTTCGACGGCGACACCCGCGAGCTGGCCCGGCGGGTCGGCGTCACCCAGTCGCTGATGTACAAGTACTTCCCGAACAAGGCCGCGCTGATCGACCGGGTGTACGAAGAGGTGTACCTCGGGCGCTGGGACCCGTTATGGGAAACCGTGCTGCGCGACCGCGCCCGGCCGCTGGAAGAACGGCTGGTCACGCTCTACACCGAATACGCCAAGACCGCGCTGACCTGGGACTGGGTCCGCATCTTCATGTTCTCGGGCCTGCGCGGCGCCGGCATCAACCGGCGCTATCTGGATGTGCTGCGCACGCGCATCCTGGAGCCGGTGGCGGCCGAGTTGCGCCACGAACTCGGGTTGGCCGAGGTGACGCAGGTGCCGCTGAGCACCTTGGAGATCGAGCTCGTCTGGGGCATCAACGCGCGCATCTTTTATTTCGGCCAGCGGCGCTGGATCTTCGATGTGCCGATGGAAGCGCCGCTGGACGAGATGATCCGGCTGACCATCCGGCATTTCATGGCGGGCGCCCGCGCCGTCGTTCCGGACTTGGTGGCGCGAACACCGCCGCCAACGACGCCGAAAGTCCGCTCCATCCGACTGCGCAAGGGGAAACACTGATTGTTGGAGATCATTCGATCTCGAAAATGACCGGAGTGATCTCAGTGCGTCCCGGCTCGAAGTGAGCCCGGCACAGGTCCGGTGTCCGCATCCTTCGAGAGCCGTCGATGAAACACAGCATGTTCATGATGCCTTTGCATCCGCCGGGGCGCAGCGTCACGGACACCCTGCGGGAAGACCGCGAAGCCGTCATCCTGGCCGATCGCCTGGGCTTCAGCGAGGCCTACGTGGGCGAGCACCTGACCGACGCGGCCGAGACCATTACGTCGTGCATCGCCTTTCTTGCCAGCCTGATGTCGGACACGAAGAACATCAAGCTGGGGACCGGAACCCTCAACCTGCCCAATTCGCATCCGGTCGCCGTCGCCGGCCAGGTGGCCATGCTCGATCACCTGCTGCAGGGCCGCTTCATCATGGGGATCAGCCCGGGCGGCCTGATGTCCGATGCGGAGGCGTTCGGAAACCTCGGCCGGGACCGCAACGCGATGTTCCTGGAGGGCATCAACACCATCCTGAAGATCTGGGAATCCGACCCTCCGTACAACATCGCCGGCCAGTTCTGGAACGTCTCGGTCGAGAAAACGATGGTCACCGATATCGGCCAGGGCTTCATCATGAAGCCGTACCAGCGTCCGCATCCGCCGATCGTCGGCACCGCTGTCGCGCCGTTTTCGCAGGGCGTCACCGAGATGGCCAAGCGCGGCTGGCAGCCGATCTCGGCCAACTTCCTGCTGCCGCAGTGGGTCAGGAGCCACTGGCCGAAATACGTGGAAGGCCGGGCCGCCGTGGGCGCCACTGCATTGCCGTCGGAATGGCGGGTCGCCAAAAGTATCTTCGTGGCCGACGACGAAGCCACGGCGAAGCGCTATGCGCTGCAGGAGGGCGGACCGTATCACTTCTATTTCAAGCAGCTGGTTCGCAAGCTGGTCGGCGGCGGCGCGCGCGGCAACCTGTTCAAGTCCGACCCGTCGATCCCCGACAGCGAGATCACTGCCGACTACGTGACCAGCCGGCTCGTGCTCGCTGGCACAGTCAATTCGGTGGTCGACCAGATCCTCGCGTTTCGCGAGCAGGTCGGCGACTTCGGCCAGCTCCTGTACGCCTGCCACGACTGGGCCGACCCGGCGCTCGGCAAGCGCTCGATGGAACTGTTCGCCACCGAGGTGATGCCCCGCGTCAACGCCGCCATCGCCAGTGGCTGAGGCAGCAATGGTCAATCCGCCATTCGCAGTGGACTGGGACGTGCCGGTCGTCGTGGACGACGGCCTGGTCCTGCGCGCGGATGTGTTCCGCCCGCACGCGCCCGGCCGGTACCCGGTCCTGCTCAGTTATGGGCCGTACGCCAAGGGCCTCGCTT
>JAYUHN010000404.1:0-9576 GCA_043766965.1 Ramlibacter sp.
GGATGCGCCTGTGGGTCAATGGCGAGCTGCGCCAAGAGCAGAACACCGGAAAGATGATCTACAACATCTGGCAGCAGATTCATCACCTTTCGCAGGTGATGACCCTGATGCCGGGCGACCTGATCGCCACCGGCACCTGCGCCAACGTGGGCATCGCACTGGGCAAGTTTCTTCACCCCGGGGATGTGGTGCGCGTCGAGATCGACAAGCTCGGACACATCGAGAACAAGGTCGAAGCCGAGACCGCACAAGACTACGTGCGCTGAAGCGCTCGTTCCCTGCCCTCGCCGACTCGCACCAAGGTCCTTGCCATGAAACGCGCCATTCTTCGCACCATACTTTTTGCACTGGCGCCGATGTTGAACCAGGCCGCGCGCTCGCGACCAGCGTTCCGTGCGTTCCTCAGGCGTCATGACGCTGTGGTGCAAATCCAGCTCAAGGACGGCAGCATCGCTCGGCACTTCATCATTGCTGGCGGCAAGGTCAGATCCGCCAGGGGAATTCATCCGAACCCGACCGTGCGGATGGTGTTCAAGGACCTGTACACGGCGCTGACGATGATGAAGCCCAACCCCGACATGGGGGAAGTGGTGCACGCGGCGAAGAACTTCAAAGTCATGGTCATGGGGCCAGACCCGCTGTGTGTGTGGTTCATGCAGCTGATGAACCTGTCGCAGACTTCGGGGCTGCAGATGGGCACGACCATGCCCGACGGCAGCACCCGTTGCACCATGCTGACCAACGGCGGGCCTCTGTTCGTCCATGTGAAGGCGGGCAAGATTCTGCGCCTCACGCCGATCGAGTTCGACGCGAAGGATGCAATCGGCTGGACCATCAGTGCGCGCGGCAGGCGCTTCACGCCACGCCGCATCGCTACGGTGTCCCCGCATGCGATGGCAGCAAAGTCGGCGGTTTACTCCGACAAGCGCATCCTTCATCCCATGAAGCGGGTCGACTTCGACCCGAACGGCGAGCGCAACCCGCAAAACCGCGGCAAGAGCGGCTACGAGCGCATCAGCTGGGATGAGGCACTGGACATCGTGTCCAAGGAGATCGTGCGCCAGAAGCAGGTGCATGGGGCGGGATCCATCACCATCCCGCTGGGATCGCACCATCAATGGGGCAATGTCGGCTACTACCTCAGCGCGCTGTTGCGCTTCGGCAATCTGATCGGCTTCACACGTGTCGCCGCCAACCCGGACAGCTGGGAGGGCTGGTACTGGGGCGCCATGCACCACTGGGGTCACAGCCAGCGGGTCGGCGTGGCCGGCAACTACGGCACGGTCGAAGACTGCCTCCAGGAAGCCGAAGTGATGGTTTTCTGGTCGAGCGATCCGGAAAGCACGCACGCCGCCTACATGGGCCAGGAGGGCACCGAACGGCGCCAGTGGGCCCAATCGCTGGGCATCGAGTTCGTGCACATCGATCCGCATTTCAACCCGACGGCACAGTTGTTCGGAGGCCGTTGGATTCCGATCAAGCCGACGACCGACCCCGCGTTGGCGATGGCCATCATGCACGTGTGGGTCACCGAAGGCCTGTACGACAAGGACTATGTTGCCACCCGGACCACGGGCTTCGAGGCCTGGCGCGATCATCTTCTGGGCGTTGACGACGGCGTGCCCAAGACGCCCGAATGGCAGGAGCCCGAGACGGGCGTACCGGCCAAGGACGTGCGGGCCCTGGCCCGCTTGTGGGGCCGCAAGAAGACCTACCTCGCCGCGGGCGCGGCCGGCAATGGCTTCGGTGGCGCCAGCCGCGGCGCCACTGGCGCTCAGTGGGCGCGCTGCATGGTGATGATGATGTCCATGCAGGGCCTGGGCAAGCCCGGCGTCAACATGGGCAACCTCGAGTGCGGCACGCCGGTGGACATCGAGTTCTATTTCCCCGGCTATGCCGACGGCGGCATCTCGGGTGAACTGCAGTGGAACGGCAACGTCGTCAACAACTACCAAAAGATGCCGCATGTCCTCACGGTCAACCCGGTGCGGCAATTGATTCCCAAGCAGAAGTTCCCGGAGGCCATCATCGAGGGCAAGGCCACGGGCTATCTGTGGGATGGCATGGCGCCGGAGATCCAGTTCGCGCCTTTCGAGTACCCGATGCCGGGATACCCACGCGTTCACATGATCTACAAGTACGGCGGATCGTACTTCAGCACCTTGAGCGATTCGGGCCGCATGGTCGAGGCCTACCGCCACGAGAGCATCGAGTTCGTCGTCAATCAGTCGATCTGGATGGAAGGTGAAGCGCAGTTCGCCGACATCATTCTTCCGGCCTGCACGAACTTCGAGCGCTTCGACATCGGCGAATGGGGTTCGGGCGGTGGCTACCTGCAGCACGGCTTCAATGGCGTGAACCACCGCGTGATCGCATTGCAGCACAAGTGCATCGAACCGCTGGGCGAGTCGAAGTCCGATTACCAAATATTCACCGACATCCTGAGTCGCCTCGGGCTGGGCGCGATGTTCACCGAAGGCTGCAGCGAACTCGACTGGGCCAAACGCGTCTTTGATTCTTCCGACGTGGCGAAACACATCTCCTGGAAAGAGTTCTGCAAGAAGGGCTACTACGTCGTTCCAGCTGAGGCCGAAACCATGCGTGCGCCGGTGCAATTCCGCTGGTTCGCTGAAGACCGCATCAAGGATATTGCCGAGCCGCAGCCGCTGCCGTCGCAGTGGGCGGGCGAGTTCGGCAAGGGTCTGCAGACGCCCAGCGGCAAGCTGGAGTTCATGCCCGAGAACCTGCGGCGCTCCGACCCGAACAACCCGGAGCGGCCGGTGCTCAACCGCTACATCCCGGCCTGGGAAGGGCCGCGCACTACCGGCCTGGTCGAGCGCTTCCCGCTGCAGATGATCGCGACCCACTCACGCTACAGCTTCCACACCAACGTGGATGGCAAGGGCAGCTTCACCAACGACATCGAAGACCACCGCACACTGGTCGACGGGCACTACTACTGGCTGCTGCGCATGAACGAAGCGGACGCGGCGGCGCGCGGCATAGGGCATCGCGAGTTGGTCAAGGTGTTCAACGACCGCGCGGCGGTGATCTGCGCCGCGGATGTGTCGCCGATGCTGGCCCTCGGCGTTGTCAAGTCTTTCGAATCCAGCGCCGAGTACGAGCCCATTGACGTCGACGGCGAGATCGTCGACATCGGCGGCTGCATGAACACGCTGACACCGTCGCGACCGCAGATGAAAGGCACCAGCAGCATGTCGCCGAACTCGTGCCTGGTCCAGGTCGAGAGATGGACCAAAGAGCGGACAAAGAGCGGCAATGTCCGGAAGGTGGCCTGAGATGGACAAGTGGAACCTGCTCATCGACATCGCCCAGTGCGAAAACTGCAACAACTGCGTGCTCGCCGCCAAGGACGAACTGGTCGGCAACAACTTCCCCGGCTATTCGGCGCCGCACCCAGCCCAGGGCACCGGCGTGATCCGCATCGAACGCACGACCCGTGGCGCCACGCCCATGGTGGACGCTGCCTACGTGCCGCGCATGTGCAATCACTGCGACGATGCCCCTTGTTTGAAAGCCGGTGCCGATGGCTCGGTGAAGAAGCGCGCGGACGGCATCGTGCTGATCGACCCCGACAAAGCCAGGGGCCGGCGCGACCTGGTCGATGTCTGCCCGTATGGCGCCATCGTCTGGAACGAAGCCGAGCAACTGCCGCAAACCTGGTTCTTCGACGCGCATTTGCTCGATGCGGGTTGGGCTGCACCACGCTGCGTCAGCGTTTGCCCAACGCAGGCGATCGAGGCGGTGAAGATCAGCGATGCCGCCATGGCGCAGCGAGCGCGAACAGAGGGCCTGCGGTCATTGAAGCCTGAGTTGGGCACGAAGCCCCGCGTGTACTACCGCAACTTGCACCGCGCCGACCGTTGCTTCATCGGCGGCAGCGTCACGGCCCGGATCGACGGTCGAATTGAATGCGTGGCTGATGCCCGTGTCGAACTGTTCCGCGGCGGCATTGCGCTGGCACAAACCCGCAGCGACGCCTTCGGCGACTTCCGCTTCGACGATCTCGAAGGTGGCAGCGGTCGCCACGAGATTCGGATAAACGACTCCGCATTCGGGCACGCCGCGCGAACCGTCGAACTCGGGGACACGAGCGTCGTGATAGGCGACATCGACATCAGCATCAGCGCCTGATTCTCTTCACCCTCCGTCACCCACGAACTCTCGGGAAGACATCCCGACGGGAGTACACCATGCAAGACACCATCATCATCACCTGCGCCATTACCGGTGCAGGTCCGCTCTCCGACAACCCGGCTCAGCCGATCACGCCGAGGCAGATCGCCGAATCGGGTCTCGAAGCGGCGGCGGCGGGCGCGGCCATCTTGCATGTGCATGTGCGCGAGCCCAAGACAGGCCAGTTCTCGGGCGAGTTGGCGCTCTACGAGGAAGCTGTCGGCTTGATCCGCGAGCAGAACAAGGACGTCATCCTGAACCTCACCACCGGCCTGGGTTCGGGCTTCTACCCGGTGGACCCGATGTTGCCCATCGAGGCCGGTCCGGGCACGCACATCTGGACCCCGGAAAAACGCGTGGAGCATGTGCTCAAGCTGAAGCCCGAGATCTGCACACTGGACCTGGTCACCGCCCAGGTGTTTGGGGGCGTCGTGATCAGCTTGGAGCCGGTTCTGATCCGAATGGCCGAGTTGGTGCGTGCGGCAGGCGTCAAGCCGGAGATCGAATTGTTCGATACCGGCGACGCGGTACTGGCCAAACACTTGATCAAGAAGGGCGCGCTCGACGGCCCCGGCATGTACTCGTTCGTGATGGGCCTGAACTTCACCATGCCCGCCGACCCTGAAACCATGATGTACATCCGAAACCTGCTCCCCGAGGGCGCGCAGTGGCAGGGCTTCGGCATCGGGCGCAATCAGTACCCAATGGCCGTGCAGTCGGCGCTGCTCGGCGGTCACGTTCGCGTGGGCATGGAAGACAACGTCTACATCGCCAAGGGTGTCTTCTCCAAGAGCAACGCCGAACAGGTGATCAAGGTTCGCCGCCTGGTGGAAGACTTGGGTCCGACCATTGCCACGCCGGCCCAGGCTCGCAAGACTCTGGGCCTCGCTGCCTGAGCGATCTGAGCGCGTGTCTGAGCGAATGAACGGAATGAGCAACGCCCCGGAACTTAAAGTGCGCGTGGCTCGCAAGCGCACGGAGGCGCAAGACATCTGCAGCTTCGAACTCGTGGAGCCACAGGGTCGTCCGCTGCCGGCGTTCACGGCCGGCGCGCATCTGGACGTGCATGCCGGATCGGGGCTTGTGCGCCAATACTCGTTGTGCCAGCCCTGCGATCAGGCCGGGCGCTACGTGATTGCGGTACTGCGCGAGCCAGCGTCGCGCGGTGGATCCAAGGCCATGCACGATGACGTGCGTGAAGGCGACCTCCTGAACATCAGCGCGCCGAAGAATCATTTCGAAATGGCCTCCGGCGTGCACAAGAGCTTGTTGCTGGCCGGCGGCATCGGCGTCACACCCATCCTGTGCATGGCCGAAACCCTGGCTCGCGCCGGGGCCGCGTTCGAGATGCACTACTGCGTGCGTTCGCGCGAGCGGGCGGCCTTTGTGGGCCAGATGCAAGCAGCAGTCTTCGCCTCGTCTGTGCACCTGCACTTTGACGATGGCCCAGCCGAGCAGCGTGTCGACCTGCAAGCCATCCTGGATCAGCCCGACGCGCACACGCACCTCTATGTGTGCGGGCCCAAGGGCTTCATGGATGCCACCTTGTCGACGGCGCGGGCCAAGGGCTGGCCTGAGGCCCAAATCCACTTCGAGTACTTCAGCGCCGAAGTGGTCAAGAGCGACTCCGATGCGGAGTTCGACGTCGTGCTGGCCTCCTCGGGCCGAGTGTTGCGCGTGGCCCGCGACCAAACCGTCGTGCAGGCCCTCGCAGCAGCAGGTGTCGAGGTTCCCACGTCATGCGAGCAAGGCGTTTGCGGGACCTGCCTCACGCGGGTGATCGATGGCGTTCCTGACCACAAGGACATGTACCTCACACCGATGGAGCAGGCCAAAAACGATCAGTTCACGCCCTGCTGCTCGCGGGCCAAGTCGCAGCGACTGGTACTCGACCTCTAGCGCAGAACGAAAGCCACGCGCCACGAACGGCTCGGCCGTGCCAACGACAACGCGACGACTTACCCTTCCTTGAGCACCACCATTCAGACGCGGACCAACCCATGAAACCAGCTCTACCTGATACCGCACTCGACCAGATTTTGCGCACCGCTCGAACATTCAACAAGTTCACAGACCGCACCGTCGACGACGCCACGCTGAGGCAACTCCACGACCTCTACAAATGGGGTCCGACCTCGATGAACTGCCAGCCCGGTCGGATCGTCTTCGTGCGCAGCATCGAGGCCAAGCAGAAGCTCAAGCCCGCGCTGATGCCGGGAAACGCTGACAAGACCATGGCCGCGCCGATCACAGCCATCGTGGCCTACGACGCTGAATTCTTCGAGAGCATGCCGGCACAATTCCCGATCAACCCCGGTGCGCGCGACATGTTTGCAAACAACGCCGCGCTGGCGGCCGACACGGCATTTCGCAATGGCACGCTGCAGGGCGCCTACCTCGTCATCGCTGCCCGTGCGCTGGGGCTGGATGCGGGGCCGATGAGCGGTTTCAATTCCGCAGCCGTCAACGAGGCATTCTTCCCGGACGGCCGTTGGAAGACCAACTTCTTGGTCAACTTGGGTTGGGGTGATCCCTCGGGCAATCACCCGCGCGGACCACGTCTGGCCTTCGACGCCGTCACCCGCGTCGTCTGATCAGGGTCGCGGCGTAGTGACGCCACCCTCCCACGTCTCGAGTGCGATCGTGTCGTCGGTGCAGACCCCTTGGTGTGAACTGACGGCACTGATGGAATCGCGCCGGCATGTGTCGCCCAAGCGGCTGATCGGGCCAGGACCGACGGCCGCGCAGCTGCAAGGCATGTTGACCATGGCCGCCACGGCACCGGACCACGGGCAACTCACGGCCTGGCGGTTCGTTATCGTTCCGGCCGAGAAGCGTCACCTGCTGGCCGAGGCGTTTTCCCTCGCGCTCGTCGAACGTGACCCCGACGCCACGCTGGATCAGCTGAATTCGGCGCGCGAGAAAGCATTTCGTGCGCCTTTGCTGATGCTCGCAATAGCCCGCCTGGGACAAGCGCAGCCCGAGATCCCTGCACTTGAACGAATGGTGTCGATGGGATGCGCCATCCAGAACATATTGCTGGCGGCACACGCACTTGGCTTTGGGTCCGGCCTGACGAGTGGCCAGGCGATGGAGTCTCATCACCTGCGCAGCTTGTTCGCCGTGACCGATGGCGAGTCTCCAGTCTGCTTCATCAACATCGGCACTGTCAGCCATCGCAAGGCAGCATCGTCGCCGCGCCCAGATCCGGCAGTTTTCACTACATCGCTCTGAGACCTTGCCGATTCAGCGGCCGGCGCGTCACGGATTGCGCCGTCCTTGCCCGGGGATGGGGCGATCGACCCTGGACGGGGTGCCCATCGAGCGGGCCAGCATGGCCTTGTCGGTGACACCGAGTTTAAGGTACACGGCGCGCAGATGATGCCGCACCGTGGCCGGCGCCATCAGGAGTTCCCGTGCCACTTCTTTGTACGAGCGGCCCGACGAAAAGGCCTCTGCCACGGCACATTCCTGCCGCGTCAGCAAGTCGCGCGATTCGCGCGGCCGCAGGGTCACAAGAACATGCTCCCCCGACCACAGGGTCTCCGCGTGCAAATGGCGCCCCAAGAAGATGGTGCGATTCCCGGCGATCTGTTCCACCAATTGGGAAGGCAACTGAGGGCCCGTCCAGCCTGGCCACTCGCTGCGAAGCAACTCGCTGACGCCGGGCTCGGCCACATGCACCCAGCCCGAGGCGTCGGTCGTCAGCATGGCCTGGCGTCCGCCGTGGCGCAGACTCGCCATCTGCGCTACGCAGCACAGATCCAACGCGGCGGACAAGTGCGGCATCAGCAACTCAAGCAGTTGGCCCTCACAAGCTGTGAAGGCGGGGGTGCTGGCGCAGCGGGCGACGGATATGAAGCTCACATGCCCGGCAGTTCCGTCAAAACGGGAAATGCACAGTGCCTGCGCAATGCCCATGTGCGCCGCCAGGGCCGCGGTGCTGGGCTGCTCGTCCCAGTCCTGGGGGCCGAAATACAGGGCTCGGTCAGGAGACTGGGTCGTGCGCACCGCGACGAGGTTGTCCGGGTCGCTGAGATTCAAACGCTGCGGCACGTCATCCGGCAAATGGTGCAGGTAAGAGCAATGAACCCGATGCACATGGCCATGCATCGTCGAGCGCCCCCACCAGCCACCGTCGAAGGGCAGCGTCTCGCCGATCAAGGCCATGGCCTCGCGTTGAAACGCTTGCACCGTGTTGTGTCGAGCGGCCTCGTACAGGCGCAGCAATACGGAGCTGTAGCCCGCGAGATCAGGACTGGGTGACGATGAAAGCACTTGGTTCATCTGAACGATGGCGGCAAGCAGGGCTGCTTCGAGAATGGACAGGTTCGACCGATTTGAACAACAGGATTGCGTGGGCTGGTCGATGGCCCATGCCCGCGGCGCCAAACCGAGGACACAGTATGAATTTTCTCAGAGATGCGTGGTACGTCGCGGCTTTGTCCGAGTCGGTGACCACGACCCCCGTCAAACGAGTGGTACTGGGCGAATCCATCGCCTTGTATCGCACCGAATCAGGTGTGCCGGTCGCCCTGTCCGATCGGTGCCCGCACCGCTTCGCGCCGCTGCACCAGGGAAAGGTCAAGGGTGATTGCATCGAGTGCCCGTACCACGGGTTGCAGTTCAATCCGGCGGGTGCCTGCGTGGCCAACCCCCACGGCGATCACAAGATCCCGCAAGCCGCCAAGGTCAGGCGCTTTGCGCTGGAAGAGCGCGACGGAATGGTGTGGATCTGGACCGGGGAGGCCTCGCTGGCTGACAAGGGCAAGCTGCTTGACCTGGGCGAGTTCTTTGGCCATGGCGCCATGGCGCCCGTGAGCGGTGACTACATCCTCAACGCTCACTACGAACTGGTGCTGGACAACTTGCTCGATCTCAGCCACGCGCCCTTCCTGCACCCCACCACGCTGGCTGATCCCGAGTCGATCAAGACCCTGCGTGTCGAGATGAAGCAGGACGGCGACGCGGTATGGGCCTACCACTATTTCCCTGACTCGCCGCCCGCCGCGCAGTTCAAACCGTTTCGCCAATCTGCGAACCCTTTGTGCGATGGTCACGCCCACATGCGCTGGGATCCGCCGGGGAGCCTGCAGCTGGACGTGGGAGTGACGGAGTGTGGCCGCCCGGCCGAGGAGGGTCTGTTCATTCACATGGTGCACATGCTGACGCCCATCGACATGCACCACACCCGCTACACCTGGATCGCCGCCCGCAATTTCCTGACCAATGTCCAGGAAGTCTCGCAGGGCATGCAGCAGCAGATCGACCATGCATTCACCACCGAAGACGAGCCGATGATCCATGCGGTTGCGGAGAACATGGGAACGCACGATCTGTTTGCGCTGTCGCCGGTGCTGCTGCCAGGCGATGCGGCCG
>JAYUHN010000405.1:0-9565 GCA_043766965.1 Ramlibacter sp.
TCTTTGAGCTTGTCGAGCGTGTCCCGCAGCGTCTTCGCGTCGGCGCCTTCGAGCCGTGCTGCCAAAACCTTCAGGCCATTGACGTCCACCGCCTGCGACACCAGGTCGTCGCCCTGCGACGAGGCGAGTTTGCCCTTGAGCTGCCCGACTTCTTTTTCCAGCGTGCGCACCTGCTCCAGGACCTGGCCAATGCGCCCCTGCAGTTCGGCTGACGGCGTCCTGAGCGTGTGGGCTGCGGCCCTGACGGTGGACTCCAGGTCCTGGAGGTAGGCCAGCGCATTGGCGCCGGTCACCGCCTCGATGCGCCGAATTCCGGCGGCGACGCCGCCTTCGCTGACCACCTTGAACAAGCCGATGTCGCCAGTGCGGCTGACGTGGGTGCCGCCGCACAGCTCGCGGCTGCTGCCGATGTCGAGGACGCGCACCTCCTGGCCGTACTTCTCGCCGAACAGCATCACGGCGCCGGTCTTCTGGGCAGCCTCGATTCCCATCACGCGCGCCTGCGTCTGCGCATTGGCGAGGATCTCTTCGTTGACGCGTTTTTCGATCTCGCGAATCTCCGCATCGGTCACAGGCTGGTTGTGGGTGAAATCGAAGCGGGTCTTGTCGGCATCGACCAGCGAGCCCGTCTGCTGCACGTGCGTGCCCAGCACTTCACGCAGCGCCTTGTGCATCAGGTGGGTGACGCTGTGGTTTCGCATCGTGGCGTTGCGGTGCCTCACGTCGACTTTGGCGATGACGGCGTCGCCAACCTTCAGCGTGCCCTGGGTCTGCGTGCCGTGGTGGCCGAACACGTCGGCCTTGATCTTCTGCGTGTCCTGCACGCCGAACTGCACGCTCTCGGCGGCGAGCACGCCCGAGTCGCCGACCTGCCCGCCGCTCTCGGCATAGAAGGGCGTGGTGTCCAGCACGACGACACCGGCATCGCATTCGTCCAGCTGCTGCACCGACATGCCCTCCCGGTACAGGGCGACGACGCGGGCCGGTTCTTGCAGCAGTTCGTAGCCGGAAAACCTGTGGCCGGCGCCTGTATATTCAAGCGCCCGGTCCATGCGGAACTTGCCGGCCGCGCGGCCCGCGGCCTTCTGCTTTTCCATGGCGGCGTTGAAACCCGCCTCGTCGACGGTGACCTCGCGTTCGCGGCAGACGTCTTGCGTGAGATCCAGCGGGAAGCCGAAGGTGTCGTGCAGCTTGAACGCGACATCGCCCGGCAGCACTTTCTGCTCGCCGGCGAGCGCCGAGTCGAGGATCTCCATGCCGTTCGCCAGCGTCTCGAAGAAGCGCTCTTCCTCGGTCTTGAGCACCTCGGTGATGCGCTTCTCGTCGGCCCGAAGGCGCGGATAGGCGTCGCCCATCAGGCGCACGACGTCGGCCACGAGCTTGTGGAAGAAAGGTGTCTTCCGGCCCAGCTTGTAGCCGTGGCGGATGGCGCGCCGGACGATGCGCCGCTGCACATAGCCGCGCCCCTCGTTGCCCGGGATCACCCCGTCGCTCACCAGGAACGACGTCGCGCGGACGTGATCGGCGATCACGCGCAGCGACTTGTTGCCCAGGTCCTGTTCGCCGGTGGCTTTCGAAGCAGCCTTGATCAGGTCGTCGAACAGGTCGATCTCGTAGTTGCTGTGCACATGCTGCAGGATCGCGGCCAGCCGTTCCAGCCCCATGCCGGTGTCGACGCAGGGCGCGGGCAACGGCTTCACGCTGCCGTCGGTCTGCATATCGAACTGCATGAACACGTTGTTCCAGATCTCGATGTAGCGGTCGCCATCCTGCTCGGGCGAACCGGGCGGGCCACCGGCGATCTCCGGGCCGTGGTCGTAGAAGATCTCCGAAGATGGGCCGCACGGGCCCGTGTCCGCCATCATCCAGAAGTTGTCGCTCGCGTACTTGCCGCCCTTGTTGTCGCCGATGCGGACCACGCGCCCGGGTGGAACGCCGATCTCCCTGGTCCAGATGTCGTAGGCCTCGTCGTCGTCGATGTAGACCGTGACCCAGAGCTTGTCGGGCGGCAGCTGGTACACCTTCGTCAACAGCTCCCAGGCCCACTTCAGGGCATCGCGCTTGAAGTAATCGCCGAAACTCCAGTTGCCCAGCATCTCGAAAAAAGTGTGGTGCCGCGCGGTGTAGCCCACGTTCTCCAGGTCGTTGTGCTTGCCGCCGGCGCGCAGGCAGGCCTGCACCGACGCCGCCCGCACATAGGGCCGCTTGTCGGTGCCCAGGAACACGTCCTTGAACTGGACCATGCCGGAGTTGGTGAACATGAGCGTCGGGTCGTTCCCCGGAACCAGCGGGCTCGACGGCACGACGGTGTGGCCCTTGGACGCAAAGAAATCGAGGAACGTCTTGCGGATGTCGGCAACGGAAGAAATGGATTTGCTCATCGGATCCTGGGATGTGCGTCTGACGCGGCAGCCAGGCGGGGCGGCCCCGGCTCAACATTCGATTATAAGTTTTCGTACTCAGCTGGGCACAAGCCTGCGCCTACACATGGGACTGAATCGCGCTGACAACACGGCCAGTGTCGAGGTTCGACAGTGGCGTTCCCACCTTCCCGGAGCGCCTGATGCAAACCCAAATCACCGAATGGAGCGCCGCGATGATGACGTCGCTTGCCGCCGCCATGGCCCTGTTCTTCTCGGCCATCCCCAAGATCCTGGGCTTTCTGGTGATTGCCATCGTTGGCTGGCTGCTGGCTTCGGCGGCCGAAAAGGGAGTCGCGGTTCTGCTTCGCAAGATCAAGTTCAACCAGATGGCGGAACGCTCCGGCCTGTCCGAGTTCGTCAACAAGATGGGCGCGGACACCGACCCCGCAGGAGTGGTGGGCACCATCGTGAAGTGGTTCATCCGGCTGATTGCGCTGGTGGTCGCGTTCGACGCGCTCGGCCTGCCGGCGGTCTCGGACGTGTTGCGGCAACTGTTGCTGTGGCTGCCGAACGTGATCGTGGCGCTGGTGGTCCTGGTGATCGGTGGACTGGCCGCGAAGGCGCTGAGCAACCTGGTCCGGGGCGCGACGGCGGAGGCCGGCTTGAGCAACTCGGACTTGCTGGCGAAAGTCGCGGCGGTGGTGGTCTGGACCTTTGCCATCGTCGTGGCCGTCAATCAGATCGGTATCGCAACGGCCCTGGTCAACACGCTGTTCATGGCCGTGGTCGGGGCGATGGCCATTGCCCTCGGCCTGGCTTTCGGGCTGGGCGGAAAAGAGACTGCCGCCGAAATCATTCGCAATTGGTACTCCCAGGCCCAGCAGAAGAGCGGACAGATCGCGCAGGCTGCCCAGAACGCGACCAGCAGCGCCGCTGCCCGACCCCCGAATTTCGACAATCGAACCGGCGGACCCCCCCCTGGCTCCACGCCTGGTCGATACTAGAAATCTGCGCGTCGAAGGCCGCGCAGGGCGGCCTCCCGCCATTGCCTTGCACCGGCAACCGCGCGCCCATGTCGTCTCTATCAAGTCTACGGGAAACTTATCGAAACCACCCACCCATAACGCTTACACTGTGCGCCGCCGTAAAATTAAGCGGGTCGCTAACTTCGAGGGGGCGCTTTGTCTTTGCATCACAATCTGGCGAGCATGACGAAAGGCACCAACAGCCGCACCAAACTCAACGACTCGGCCATGCAAGGGACGACGCGCGATCTGAAGACCCAGGTCGCGGACTGGCGCAGGCTGCACGAGATGGGCGCAGAGCTGCTGGCCGCCGCGGCGCTCGAGGACCAGTTGTCGATTGTCCTGACAACAGTGGCTGGCTTGCTGTCGAGTTCCAAGGGCGTCATTTCCATGTTCGACGCGAGCGCCGGGGGCCTGGTGATCAACGCGAGCCTGGGCATCAGCGATGCGGGTCTGCAGCAGATGGCCTGTGTCGCGCTCGGCGATGGTGCTTGCGGCCTCTCCTTTCAAACCGGGCGCCCGGTGTTTGTCGAGGACACGGAGACCGATCCGCGGTACGGCGAATTTCGAAACCTAGCCCGGCAAGAGGGCTTTTGCGCTGTTTTCAGCATGCCTTTTTTCGGATCGGATGCAAGGCCGATCGGGGTCGTCTCGGTGTACGGCGCCGATCCGGGCCGATTGGGGGAGCACGAAAGGAAGCTGATGGACATCGGCGTGTCCCAGCTCGGTCAGCTGGTGGAACGCGCCCGCGCAGAAGTACTGCGCCAGGACACGCGGCGGGCCCTGCAGGAAAGCGAAACGCGGCTGGAACAACTCGTCAACACGATTCCGCAGTTGGCCTGGATGGCCAATGCGGACGGCTGGATCCATTGGTACAACGACCGGTGGTACGAATACACCGGCACCACAGCGGCCGAGATGGAGGGCTGGGGCTGGCAACGGGTTCATGATCCGGCGGTGCTGCCGGGGGCGATGGAACGCTGGCGGGATTCGATCCAGACCGGCAAACCGTTCGAGATGACGTTCCCCTTGAAGGGACAAGACGGAGTGTTTCGTCCTTTCCTCACCCGGGTGTCGCCACTGCGGGATTCCGCGGGCAATGTGATGCAGTGGTTCGGGTCCAACACCGACGTGTCTCCGCTGATCGAGGCCGAACAGGCCTTGCGTCAAAGCGAGGGTCGGCTGCAGCAGGGCCTGGTCGCCGCCCGGATGACAGTCTGGGACTGGGACCCGGGAACCGGCGCTTTGATCTTTTCCCAGAATGTCGATGCCATCCTGGGGTGCACCCCCGCGAACATGGCGGAGGTCCTCGACCAGATGCATGCAGACGACGTTGGGCCGCTACGCAGCGGGCTCGAATCCGCGCTGCTGCGACGCTCGGAGTTTCAGCAAGTCTGCCGGTTCTCACGCCCGGACGATGGCCAGCTGATCTGGCTCGATTTCCGGGGCACCGTGGGAGGCGATGACCAGGGGTCCAACCGCTTCATGCGCGGGATCTTCGTCGATATTTCGGAGCGGATGCGTGCGTCGGAAGAGTTGCGCCAGGCCGGCCGCCTGAAAGACGACTTTCTCGCGATGTTGGCGCACGAGCTGCGCAACCCCCTGGCGCCGATCGCCATGGCCGCGCAACTATTGCGTCACCCCGACCTCAGCGTCGAGCGGGCTCGCCAAACCGGCGACATCATCGCCCGGCAGGTCACGCACATGACGAAGCTCGTCGACGACCTGCTGGACGTGTCGCGGGTGACTCGGGGACTTGTCGTGCTCGAGAAAGAGTCCCTGGATCTGCGCACTGTCGCAGCCACCGCGATCGAACAGGTGCGGCCGATGCTGGACTCGCGCCGCCACACTCTGGCGATCGACCTCGGTTCCCAGCCGCCGATGGTTTGCGGCGACAAGACACGGCTGATCCAGGTCGTGTCGAATCTGCTGACGAACGCGGCAAGGTATACGCCCGAAGGCGGGCAGATCATCCTGGCGCTGAAGGTCGAGGGCCCGGAGGTCGAGTTGAGCCTGCGCGATAACGGCATCGGGATCGAACAGGAATTGCTTCCTCACGTTTTCGAGTTGTTTGCGCAGGGCGAGCGCACGCCCGACCGGGCGCAGGGAGGCTTGGGCCTGGGATTGGCCCTGGTCAAGAGCATCGTCGAGCTTCACGCGGGACGGGTCGGCGTGACAAGCGAATTCAGGAAAGGAAGCGTGTTCACGGTGGCACTTCCACTGTTGTTTTCGACCGGTCAAAAAACCGCAGAGCTGTTGCCGGACCAGGTGGCGAATGGGAAAGGGGCCGTTGCGCTTCGGCTGCTGGTGGTGGACGACAACGTCGATGCCGCGCAGACCCTGGCGGACTTTCTGGAAGGCGCTGGCCATGATGTCGTTGTCGAGCACGAGGCGCAGACCGCGATGCGCTCTGTCGCGCGACACCGGCCGCACGCCTGCATTCTCGATATCGGCTTGCCGGGAGTGGACGGCTATGAACTGGCGCGCCGGTTGCAATCGGACTCGGCCAACGCGGGAACGGTGCTGATTGCGTTGACTGGTTACGGCCAGGAGAATGACCGGCGGCTGTCCGCTGCCGCGGGCTTCGATCACCACCTGGTCAAGCCGGTCCAGGTTGAAACTCTGGAACGCATCCTGGGCGGGATTGTTCCACGTAGCTGAAGCAGCGACGCCCGACGGGCGTCACTGATCGAACGCGCCTTCGCCCTTTCAGTCAGGCGGCAGTGGCGCGGCCCCCAAGGTAGGCGGCCCGGATCTCGTCGTTGGACCACAGTTCGGCCGGGCTGCCGGACAGGGCCAGCCGGCCGGTCTCGAGCACGTAGCCGCGGTCGGCGACGGACAACGCCATCCGCGCGTTCTGCTCCACCAGCAGCACCGTCGTGCCGCGCTGGCGAATCTCGCCGATGATGGCGAACACCTTTTGCACGATCACCGGCGCCAGCCCCAGCGACGGTTCGTCCAGCAGCAGCAGGCGCGGCTTGGCCATCAGCCCGCGCGCGACGGCCACCATCTGCTGCTGGCCACCCGACAAGGTCCAGCCGAGTGCATCGGCGAATGGCCGGATGTCCGGAAACAGGTCGAACATACTGTCCGATTCGCGGATCAGTTCGGACTTCGCGACGCGGCCGCGGCTGGAGGCGCCCAGCATGATGTTCTCCCGTGCCGACAGTCCCGGAAACAGCCGCCGGCCTTCCGGCACGTGGGCGACGCCGAGCTTCACGATCGCCTCCGGACCGAGTCCGGCGATCGATCGGCCATCGAACACGATGTCGCCGCCGGCCGGCTTCTGCAAGCCCGAGATGGCCCGCAGCGTGGTCGATTTGCCGGCACCGTTGGCGCCCAGCAGCGTGACCACTTCGCCGCTGTCGATCGACAGCGAGACGCCGCGCAGGGCCTCGATCTCGCCGTAGCGGACCACCAGGGCGTCAAGTGAAAGCAGGGGCATCGGGTTCGCTTCCGAGGTAGGCGGCGATCACGTCGGGATGGCGCAGCACGTCGGCGGCCACGCCGTCGGCAATGAGCCGGCCGAAGTTCAGAACGGTGATGCGCACGGCGACTTCCGTCACCAGCGTCATGTCGTGGTCGATGATCAGGATGGTGAGGCCCTTGGCCGCGATCCGTTTCAGCAAGGCCTGCAGGCCCACTTTCTCGGTCGAATTCAGGCCGGCCGCGGGCTCGTCGAGCAGCAGCAGCGTCGGATTGCCGGCCAGCGCCCGCGCGATTTCGATCAGCCGCTGGTGTCCGTAGGAGAAGCCGGTGACCAGTTCGTGCGCGCGCGCTTCCAGCCCCACGAACTCGAGCGCGGCGCGCGCCCTCTCGACCAGGGCCGCGTGGCCGGCTTCGATCTGGTTGCCCGGTTGCTCCGCGCCGATGATGACGTTCTCCAGCGCGCTCATCGATCGGAACAGCCGGATGTTCTGAAAGGTGCGCCCCAGCCCCGCCGCCGTGCGCGCGTGCGGCGCCAGCGTGGTCACATCGCGCCCGCCCAGCAACACCTCGCCGGTGCTCGCGGTGTAGATGCCGGACAGCACGTTCAGCGTCGTCGTCTTGCCCGATCCGTTGGGGCCGATCAGCGCGTGCACTTCTCCGCGCCGCACCGAGAAGGACAGGTCGTCCACCGCCTTGACGCCGCCGAAATACTTGCGCAGGTTCTTTACCTCCAGCGCCATCGGACCTTCGCCGTTGTTCGGCGCCAGCATCAGCGCGGCCGGCGCTTGCGCAAACGGCGGCGGCGCCAGCCAGCGTCGGACCCGGTTCTGCACGAAGCCCCAGATGCCGTCCGGCATGTAGCGGATGATCAGGATGATCGACAGGCCGTAGATGGCCAGGTACAGGCCCGGCACGCTTTTGAGGAAGCGCAGGCTTTCGGGCAGCACGATCAGGAGCGCCGTTCCGATCACCGCGCCCACCGGCGACGAGACGCCGCCCAGCAATGTCATGGTGATGAACACGATGGATTCGGCGAAGCTGAACTGGTCCGGGCTGACATAGGCGAAGCCGCCCGCGAACAGGCCGCCGCCGATGCCGCCCAGCAGGGCCGACAGGGCGAATGCAGCCACTTTCACCTTGTACACATTGATACCGGCCACGCCCGCGGCCAGCTCGTTGTCGCGCACGGCGCGCATCGACCGACCGAGCGGTGTCTGGGGCAACCGCCACACCAGGTAGCCGATCAGCGCCATCGCGAACACGCACACGCCGAGAAAGGCCTGCGCCGACTGGAACAGCTCCGGGCGCTGGATGCGGCCGACACCATCTGGGCCGTGCGTGACGGGAATCCAGTTCACCATGATCAGGGTGACGATCTGCTGGAAGCTGATCGTCACCATCGCGAGGTAATGGCCGCCCAGTCGCAGCGTCGTCATGCCCAGGAAGGCCCCCATGACGAGGGCGATTCCGGCGCCCATGATGAAGGCCAGCCAGAAATTCATGTGCAGGTCGGCGGTCCCCAGTCCGACCGCATAGGCGCCAAATCCGAAGAACGCCGCCTGCGCCAGGTTGATCTGCCCACACAGGCCGAGCACGATCGACAGGCCGAACACGGCAATGCCGAAAGTCGCTGTCTGCACCAGGATGTGGACCGTATAACCCTGCATCGGAACGAACACGACGACAGCAATGACGACAGCCACCAGCGCGGCAAAAGCCAGCGTGCCGCCCAGCTCGCGCGCGCTCATGCTTTCTCCGCCACGCGTTCGCCGAAGATGCCCTGCGGCCGGAAGATGAGAAAACCGACCAGCACCAGGAAGGCGAAGCCGTCCTTGTAGGGAACCGAGATATAGGCGGCGCCGAAGGTTTCGATCACGCCAAGCGCGAGCCCGCCGATGATCGCGCCCTTGACGTCGCCAAAGCCGCCGATGATGGTCGCGGCGAACGCCTTGAGCGCGATCGTGGAGCCCATCTGGATCGAGACGAACAGGATCGGCGCGACGAGGATGCCCGCCACGCCTCCCAGCAACGCCGAATAGACGAACGTCAGCATGATCATGGTGGAGACCGGGATCCCCAGCAACGACGCCATTTCCTTGTCCTGCGACGTCGCCTGCAGCCTCTTGCCCAGCAATGTGTGTTCGAAGAACCAGAAGTTGAACCCCACCAGCAGCAGCGTCAGCCCCATGATGAGGAGATACTGGCTATCGAGGTAGACCGGCCCGATCTGCAGGCCGGCCGTTTCGAACCAGCCGGACAGCACTTGCGGCTGCGGCCCGTACAGCGCCAGCACCGCGTTCGACAGGAAGATCGAGGCGCCGATGGTGGCGATGATCACCGGCAGGAAGGTGCGGTTGCGCAGCGGGTAGTACACGCCCAGGTTGAACACCACCCCCAGCAGCGCCATGCCGGCGAGCGCCGCCAGGAAGGCCCAGCCGTAGGGCCATTGCAGGTCGACCGCGAACACCACCATCAGGTAGGCGCCCACCATCGAGAACTCGCCCTGGGCGAAGTTGACGACGTTGGTGGCGCGGAAGATCAGCACGAAGCCGAGCGCCACCAGCGCGTACACGGCGCCGATGCCCAAGCCCGTGAAGAAGAGCTGGAGCGCGAGGTCCATCGGCGCTCAGTTGCGCGATTCGACGTGCTTGTCGAAGACGATCGTGCCTTTTTCGTTCCTGACAATGTTGTAGCCGTGCAGGCCGTCTCCATTGGCGTCGAAGTTGTATTCCCCTTCGGCCCCGGCGT